>JAJYDD010000367.1 GCA_021777795.1 Pseudomonadota bacterium
GAGCCAGACGCGGCTGACGAGGCGCATGAGGTTCATATAGCCGCGCTCGTCCTGCGCGATCAGCACCAGGGGCGCCCGCCCGAGGCGATTGAGGCGGCCGGCGGGCGCGTCGCCGAATTCCACCGTGAGCTGCGCGCCAATCAGCGGCTGCAAGCCGGATTTAGCGGCCTTTTCGGCGAATTCCAGCGCGCCGAACAGATTGTTGGTGTCGGTGATGGCGATGGCGGGCTGTTCGTCGGCCTTGGCGTGCTTGACCAGGGTTTCGATGGGGATGGCGCCCTCGCGCAGCGAATAGGCGGTGTGGACGTGGGTGTGAACGAAGCCGACGGCGCGCAGAATCGAGGTGTCCATGCGCGCGACTTAAGCGCGTCGGCGGGGCGGCGTCGAGGCGGGGCGGCGGCTTGTCCCCTGCGATGAGGCGAAGTTTGGCCTTGCGTTTTGGCGAAGCCCGGCCTATATCGCTTTTAGAGTTTTTAAGACGACTACTTGGTTTGCGCTAGCCGCGCCCGCTGACGACCTCTTCCTATAAAATTCGACCAGAACGCGGCCGTGCGCAAGCGCGGGCGATGAATATAACTATGTCTTGAAGGATATTCCCATGGCTACGGGAACTGTGAAGTGGTTCAACGGCGAAAAAGGCTACGGCTTCATTCAGCCGAGCAACGGCAGCAAGGACGTGTTCGTCCACATCTCGGCGGTCGAGCAGGCGGGCATGCGCTCCCTGAACGAGGGCGACAAGCTGACCTACGACGAGGTCGCTGATCGCAAGACCGGCAAGGTTTCGGCGGGCAATCTTCAGGCCGCCTGATAGGAATTCTGAACCGCTGACCACGGATGTACTGGCGGCGGTTTGCGATCCACAAAGAAGCCTGGGCCATCGCGCCCGGGCTTTTTTGTTTCTGCGCCGCCTCGTCGGCGCTCCCCTGGCGATAAGGAAATGGCGCCATGCCCGCATCCAAAGCTCTAGGAGTCCGGCGTCGCTGCCTGAGTTGCGCGGCGGCGTTCTATGATCTCGGGCGCACGCAGATCGCCTGTCCGAAATGCGGCGTCGAGTTCAAGGTTGTGGAATACGCCCGCCGTCCCGAACCGTTCCGCAAATATGGCGCGCCGTTCGTGAATGCGGTCAAGCCGGCGCCCGAGGAGCCGCTCGCCGCCGAAGAGGAGTCCGACGAACTGCTCGCCAGCGACGACGAGGACGACGCCGAGCCCGCTGCTGACGAAGACGCAGAGACCGAAGGGCTGTAACGGCTTTCTTGACAAGCCCGGCGCGCCGCTTTAACAGCCGCGTCGTCGGGCGCGCTCTCCCCAAGAGAGCGCGTTCGTCGTTTTACGCACTCCAAGTTTTACGCACCCCAAGTTTTACGCACCCGTGGTTCCGGCCTTGCTCGGCCAGAACCTGTCGGCGAAGGTAAGCCTTCGCAAAGGAGGGCGCGTTCCTGCAACCAGAGGAACCGCGATGTCGAAGCGCGCAAATGCGAAGTATAAAATCGATCGCCGCATGGGCGAGAACATCTGGGGCCGTCCCCGTTCGCCGTTCAACAAGCGCGAATACGGCCCCGGCCAGCACGGCCAGCGCCGCAAGGGCAAGGCGACCGATTTCGGCACCCAGCTCAAGGCCAAGCAGAAGCTCAAGGGCTATTACGGCAACATCTCCGAGCGCCAGTTCCACAAATATTACGTGGAGGCGATCCGCATGAAGGGCGATTCGTCCGCCAACCTCATCGGCCTGCTGGAGCGCCGGCTCGACGCGGTGGTCTATCGCGCCAAATTCGTCCCCACCGTGTTCGCCGCCCGCCAGTTCGTCAACCACGGCCATGTCTCGGTCAACGGCCGGCGCGTCAACATCGCCTCCTATCAGGTCAAGGTCGGCGACACTATCCAGATCAAGGAATCCTCGCGCCAACTCGTCATCGTGCTAGAGGCGCAGGGCCTGGCCGAGCGCGACACGCCCGATTACCTGGAAGTCGACAACGGCCACGGCACGGCCAAGATGACGCGCATTCCCGGCCTGTCGGAAGTGCCGTATCCCACCCACATGGAGCCGAACCAGGTCATCGAGTTCTACTCGCGCTGATCTCGGCGGATTCCGCGACAAGGCGGCCGAGAGGCCGCCTTTTTTGTTGGCGCTACAATTCGTTGATTTTGGCCAACACATCTTTCCAGGTGAGGCTCTGCACCGGCAGCGGCTCCAGCGAGCCCTCGGCGAGCGCCGCCTCCATTTGCATGACGAAACGCACGGGTTCGGCGCGCTCGAACTCGAACAGCACCTTGGGATGGTAGTTCCACCATTGCGTCGCCAGCAGGCGCTGGCAAAGCTCGGCGCTGAACCTTTTGCGGATCGCGCGCGCCGGATTGCCGGCGACGATGGTGTAGGGCGGCACGTCTTTTGTCACCACCGAGCCCGCGCCGACGACGCAGCCGGTGTGCAGGGTTATCCCGCGCGCCAAGATGACTTGCTGGCCGACCCAGACATCGTGCTCGAGCACCGGCAGCGGACCCGTGCCGATCGGCGGAAGTTTCGGCGGATAAGCGTTGCCCAGCAAAAGTTCGTGCCCGCGCAGGAACTGCGCCTTCCTGTAATGCGGGAAATAGCAATAGGTGAACGAGGACGAGGTTACCTCCTCGATCGGATGACGTTCGCCCATCGTCGAAACACTATGCGCGATGGAGCAATAGCGGCCGGCTCTCACCTCCGTCACCGAGGTTTCCGAATAGGTGAACGCCCCGGCTGAAAACATCACCCCGTGGCAGGAAGAATAGTTCTCGAAACTGATGTTTTTCGGGATCTTTATCAGCGCGTTGGGGTTGACCGGCATTTGGGTCTGGTTGTTGACGAAGAGATTTAGCTCCAAGAACGCTTGCGATACCCGCTGGGTGGCGCGCAGATGCAGCCAGTGCGGGTTCTCTAACGCGATATCCTCTTGCGCCAAATCAGCCGCCCCTGCCGCGTGGAATGCCCAAATCGCCCGCGTCTCACACCCTCAGCGGCATTAGCACATAGAGCGCCTGCGCGCCGTCGCGGTCCATGATGATGGTCGGCGAGCCGGGATCGGCGAGCTTGATGAGCGCGGTGTCCCCCGAAAGCTGCTGGGCGATCTCCAGGAGGTAGCGCGAGTTGAAGCCGATCTCGATCGGCGCCGAATCGTAATCGACCTCGATCTCCTCGGTCGCCGAACCCGAATCCGGGTTGTTGACCGAAAGCGTCATGCGCCCGTCGGCGATGGCGAGCTTTATCGCACGGCCGCGCTCCGACGAGATGGTGGAGACGCGGTCGACGGCGCGCTGGAACTGCTCCTTGTCGACGATCAGCCGCTTGTCGTTATGGGCGGGGATGACGCGGTTGTAATCGGGAAAGGCGCCGTCGATCAGCTTGGTGGTCAGAGTCACGTCGCCGAAGCGCAGGCGCGCCTTGACCTGGCTAATCTCGATGCTGACGTCGCGCGCCGGGTCTTCGAGCAGCTTGAGGATCTCGCCGACCGCCTTGCGCGGCACGATGACGCCGGGCATCCCGGCCGAGCCCGCGGGCGCCGCCGTCTCGATGCGGGCGAGGCGGTGGCCATCGGTGGCCACGGCGCGCAGTACGGTCGCGCCGTCGGATTCGGCGGTGTGGAAATAGACGCCGTTGAGATAATAGCGCGTCTCCTCGGTGGAGATCGCGAATTGCGCGTTCTCGATCAGCCGGCGCAGTTCAAGCGCCGGCAGGTCAAACTTGTGGGCGAAATCGCCGGTGGTCAGATCGGGGAAGTCGGCGGCCGGCAGGCTCTGCAACTGAAAGCGCGAGCGGCCGGAGCGCAGGATCATCTGCCCGCCTTCAGGCGCGTTCTCCAGGCTGACCTGCGCCCCGTCGGCGAGCTTGCGCACGATGTCGTGGAAGATGTGGGCCGATACCGTCGTCGCCCCCGACACCGCGACATCGGCGGGCGCGATCTCGGTGGCTTCGAGGTCAAGATCGGTCGCCTTCAGTTCAATCTGACCGTCGCGGGCCTCGATCAGCACGTTGGACAGAATCGGGATCGTGTTGCGCCGCTCGACGATGCGGTGGAGGTGGCTGAGCGCCTTGAGGAGAGCGGCGCGCTCGATGGTGACCTTCATGGGTTTGTCCTAATTCTCCCGCGCCGGAGATTCCAGCCCCCTTTGGGCGGTCTCGTCGGCGCGGCAGGCGCGGCGCTGGGCCGCTTCGAATGGGGCGCGGAATTTGCCAAGCGCCGAGGCGCAGCGCAAGGGCGCGCGTGCATTTTTGCTGGGCTACCAGATCGCCGCCGCGAAGCCTTTACGAGGCCTTAATCCGGCCGGCTTAATCTTCGATGCGGCCGCGACGACCGGTCTTCGCGGGTAAGGGTGATGTTCGGATCAGGCGGAAAGCGGCGGGGCAGGCGTATAGAGCCGCGCTTCGACGATTCCGCCGGGGACAGCGACCTGCGCGCCGATCCCGCCGACCGCCCCTCCGCGCGGCGCAAGGCCGAGCGAAAACCGCCGGCAAGGAAAAGAAGCCGCCGTCGCCGTTCGCTGTTCGGCGGGCTGTTCTACTGGTCCTTCGTATTCGGCGTCTGGGGCCTCGTCGCGCTGGGCGGCCTGACCGCCTATTACGCAAGCCAACTGCCGCCGATCGACCAGCTCGCGGTG
>JAJYDD010000013.1 GCA_021777795.1 Pseudomonadota bacterium
CGGCAGGATCGGCTGCACGCAATAGAGCAGCTCGAAGATCGCAAAGCCGCCGATGAAGAAGGCGGCCACCACCCGCGCGAAACCGGGCCCCCCGCGACGCAGCGTCATCGCCAGCTCGGCAGCCAGGCGCGCAGTTCGAACCCCGCCGGCCCGACGCCGATCGACGAGACGAGCACGGGCAGGAAAAACACGAACATCGCCAGCCCGACGCCCAGCGTCGCCCAGGCGAAGGCGTCGCGCCACGGCCGCTCCAGCGCGCCGGCGGCCAGCGCCAGCGCCGGCCCCAGGCAGAGGATCGAAGGGTAGAAATAATAGTAAAATTCCAGCCCCTTGGGATTGACCGCCCAGGGCAGCCATTGCGCGAAGAAGGCGACCGCGACGATCAGCGGCGCGCGCGCACGCCGAATAACGCCGGCATAGAGGGTCCACAGGATCGCCGCTTCTCCCGCAAACAGCACGAACGGATTGGGCAGGCCGACCACCGCCGCCGCCTTCCCCGTCTCGCTCCAGCCGCCCGCCGCCTTGCCCGGCGCGTCGAACAAATACCAGACCGGCCGCCATAGGACCGGCCATGTCCACCATAGCGACTTATACGGGTGGTCGGCCGATTTGCCGGTCATGATGGCGATCATGTTCTCGTGCGTGGCGACGAACTCGTAGAGGCTATGGGCGCGGATCAACTGCGGAACATAGCTGAGAAAATAGGCGACGAAGGGCGCGACGAGATAGGCGGCGACGCCGCCGACGACCCCGATCGCCGGCGCGTCGGCCGCGTAGAAATCGCCCGCTCGCGCATCCTCGAAGCGGACGCGCCAGTTCCGCAGCAGCGCGATGGTCAGCTTCAGCCCGATGAGGCCATAGGCGAGGAACCAGCCCGACCATTTGCACGCGCCCGCGAGCCCCAGGCACCAGCCGGCGACGAGATGCCAGCGCAGCGCGGCGCCCTTCGTGGCGGCGTTCTCGCCGGCCGTGAAGGCGGCCAGCGCCAGTACGCAGAAGCAGAGGAGGAAAATGTCGAGCATCGCGATGCGCGCCTGCACGAACACGATTCCATCGACGAGCGTGAGCGCCGCCGCAAACAGCGCCAGCGCGACATCGCTAGTCAGCGCCAGCGCCCAAAACCAGACGCCGGTGACGGTGAGCGCGCCGAAGACAAGCGCCATCGCGCGCCAGCCGAAGGGATTGTCGCCAAACAGCTTCATGCCCGCCGCGATCAGCATTTTGGCGAGCGGGGGGTGCTCGGGATGCAGCATCTGGCCGTTCAGCAGCCATTGCCGCGCCGTCGGCACATACCAGGTTTCGTCGAAATAGACCTTGTTGGCCGCCGTGAAACCGGGGGCGAAAGCGGCGAGCGCGACGAGGAAAACCGCGAGGCCGATGAGGGTCAGGTTGAGCGGACGCAGGCCAAGCCAGCCGCGCGGCGCGGAAGCGACGGTGGTCATAAGCTCAGAGCGATCCGATCTTGCGACAAGGCGGTCTCCCCTCGCAGATCGAAACGCCAAGGGCAAGCCGCGGCGCGTAAGCGCCGCGGCCGTGGATCAATAGCGATAATGTTCCGGCTTGAACGGCCCGGCCGAGGGCACGCCGAGATAATCGGACTGCTTGTCCGAGAGCTTGGTCAGCTTGACGCCGATCTTCTCCAGATGCAGCGAGGCCACCTTCTCATCCAGGTGCTTGGGCAGAGTGTAAACCTGCCGGGCGTACTGGCCGGGCTTGGTGTAAAGCTCGATCTGGGCCAGCGTCTGGTTGGTGAACGAAGCCGACATCACGAACGAGGGATGGCCCGTGGCGTTGCCGAGGTTGACCAGCCGGCCTTCCGACAACAGGATCATGCGACGCCCGTTGGGGAACTCAATCTCGTCGACCTGCGGCTTGACGTTGCTCCACTTGTAGTTGCGCAGGGACGCGACCTGGATCTCCGAGTCGAAATGGCCGATGTTGCAGACGATCGCCCGGTCCTTCATCTCGCGCATGTGCTCAAGCGTGATGACATCGACGTTGCCGGTGGCGGTGACGAAAATGTCGGCGCGCGGCGCGGCGTCCTCCATCGTCGTCACCTCATAGCCTTCCATCGCGGCTTGCAGCGCGCAGATCGGATCGACTTCGGAGACCATGACGCGGCAGCCGGCGTTGCGCAGCGAGGCGGCCGAGCCCTTGCCGACGTCGCCGAAGCCCGCCACCATCGCCACCTTGCCGGCCATCATCACGTCGGTGCCGCGGCGGATGCCGTCAACCAGCGACTCGCGGCAGCCGTAGAGGTTGTCGAACTTCGATTTGGTGACGCTGTCGTTGACGTTGATCGCCGGCCACAACAACTTGCCTTCCTTGGCCATGTTGTAGAGGCGATGCACGCCCGTCGTGGTCTCTTCCGTCACGCCGCGAATGGCCTTGGCGTTCTTCTCGTACCAGCCGGGCTTGGATTTCAGCCGCGCCTTGATCGAGGCGAACAGCACTTCCTCCTCCTCGTTGCCGGGCTTGTCGAGGAAAGCGGTGTCGCCCTGCTCGGCGCGATAGCCCAGATGAATGAGCGCGGTGGCGTCGCCGCCGTCGTCGAGGATCATGTTGGGCGTGCCGCCGTCGGCCCATTCGAAGATGCGGTGGGTGTAATCCCAATAATCCTTGAGGCTCTCGCCCTTGATGGCGAAGACCGGCGTGCCGGCGGCGGCGATGGCGGCGGCGGCGTGGTCCTGCGTCGAATAGATGTTGCACGAGGCCCAGCGCACATCGGCGCCGAGCGCCTTCAGCGTCTCGATCAGCACGCCGGTCTGGATGGTCATGTGCAGGGAGCCGGCGATGCGCGCGCCCTTCAGCGGCTGCGAGGCCTTGTATTCGGCGCGGGTCGCCATCAGGCCCGGCATTTCGGTCTCGGCGATGTTGAGTTCCTTGCGGCCGTATTCGGCGAGTTTGATATCGGCAATGGCGTAATCGGGGGAGGCAGTCATTTCGGCCCTCGGGGTTGCGTATGCGTCTCCCTAACAGAGCCGGCGGCGCGGCGCAATAAACATATAAAGAAGTCTTTATATCGTTTCCGCATGGGCAGCGTAGTCAATCGGAGACAGCTCCCGCGGCCGTTAACGCCGCCTTGTGGACGTGACGAAGAGTCGCTAGGCAAGCGCTAAGGGATGGGCTAGGGTCACACCCAAGCAAGAAACGCGCCGCGTGCGCGCTTGCCCCTGTCTTGTGGGTTCAATCGTATGGCGTTGTCGGCGAAGCTTGCGATGCGTCAGGGCCAGACAATGGTCCTTACGCCGCAACTCTTGCAGGCCATCAAGCTCTTGCAAATGCCGAGCGGCGAGCTTTCCGCGTTCATCGAGGCCGAGTTGGAGCGCAACCCGCTGCTCGACCGCGCCGAGGAGCGCCGCGAGGCGGACCCGACGCCGGAACCGGTCGCCGTGGACGCGACGCCCGGCGATTGGGCGACCGACACCTTGCCGGTCGGGGCCGGAGAACTCGCCCGCGAACTCGGCACCGAAATCGACAACACCTTCGACGCCGACCGCACCGGCGCCGAGCCCGCCGCGCAGGCCGATGGCCCCGCGCTCTCCTCCAGCCAATGGTCCGGCGCGAGTGGCGGCGGCGGCGGCGGCGACGAGGACGCCGCCGACATCGAGGCCTATGTCGCTTCGCAGGAAAGCTTTGGCGAATTCCTCACCCGTCAGGCAATGGTCGCGCTTCCCGATCCCGGCGACCGGATCATCGCCGCCGCGCTGATCGACGGCCTCGACGAGGCCGGCTATTTTCGCGGCGAGCTCGCCGAGGTCGCCGAGCAACTCGGCGCGCCGCTCGACCGCATCGAGCGCGTGCTGGCGACCTTGCAGACGCTGGAGCCGACGGGGGTGTTCGCGCGCGATCTGGCCGAATGCCTGAAGCTGCAACTGATCGAGCGCGATCGCTTCGATCCCGCGATGGCGGCGCTCGTCGCCAATCTGCCGCTGCTGGCGCGGCGCGATTTTTCCGCCCTGCGCCGGCTCTGCGGCGTCGACGACGAAGATCTCGTCGATATGATCGGCGAGATCAAGCGGCTCGACCCCAAGCCCGGCCGCGCCTTCGCCGGCGCGCCGGACGCGCTCGCCATTCCCGACGTGATTGTCGCCGCGGCGCATGATTCCGGCTGGCGCGTCGAACTCAACGCCGCCGCGCTGCCGCGCGTGCTGGTCAACGAGAGCTATGCCGCCATCGTCAAGCGCGGCGCCGCGCGCGAGGAGGACAAGCAATATGTCTCGACCCAACTGCAAAGCGCGCATTGGTTGACCAAAAGCCTGGAGCAGCGCGCCCGCACCATTCTCAATGTCGCCAGCGAGATCGTGCGCCGGCAAGACGCATTCCTGATCGAGGGCGTGGCGGGATTGCGGCCGCTGAACCTGAAAACCGTCGCCGACGCCATCGGCGTGCATGAATCCACGGTCTCGCGCGCCACATCCAACAAATATATGGCGACGCCGCGCGGCCTGTTCGAGATGAAATATTTCTTCACCGCTTCGCTGCCGTCAGGCGGCCACGGCGAGGCTCATTCTGCCGAGGCGGTGCGCTTCAAGATCCGGCAGATGATCGAGGCGGAAGACCCGCGCAAGGTGCTCTCCGACGACGACATCGTCGAGCGGCTGCGCGCGGCCGACATCGTGGTCGCCCGCCGCACCGTCGCCAAATACCGCGACAACCTGAAGATCCCCTCGTCGATGGAGCGCCGCCGCCTCAAGACCGGCGGCGCCGCTTACGCAGGGATCTAGCGCGCATCACGCCGCCTTGGCGCGCCCGGGTTCGGCGAGGCGGAACTGGGCGATGAGGCCGGCCAGATCGTCGCTGGCGCGGGTCAGGCGCTGCGTTGCGGCGCTGGTTTGGTTGGCCATCGTGGCGTAAGTCTGCGTGGTCGCGTCCATTTGGTTGAGCGCGCCGTTGACGAGTTCCAGCCCGCTCGCCTGCTCATGCGCGCCGGTGGCGATGTCGGCGACGATGCGGTTGATCTCGGAGACGCGGGCGAGGATGCGCTCCAGCGTACGCCCGGTGTCGCCGACCAACTCGACGCCGACAGTCACCTGTTCGGCCGAATCCGAGATCAGCGTCTTGATCTCCTTGGCCGCCTCGGCCGAGCGTTGCGCCAGCCCGCGCACTTCGCTGGCGACCACGGCGAAGCCGCGCCCTGCGTCGCCCGCCCGCGCCGCCTCGACGCCGGCGTTGAGCGCCAGCAAGTTGGTCTGGAACGCGATTTCGTCGATGACGCCGATGATGCGCCCGATCTCGCCGGAGGATTTCGATATGCCCTCCATCGCGGCGACCGCCTTGGCGACCACGGCCGCGCCCTGCGAGGCGTCGCGATCGGCGGTGGCGGCGACTTCGCGCGCGTGGCGCACGCCCTCCGTCGATTTCACCACCGTCGCGGTGATCGCGTCGAGCCGCGACGCCGTCGCCTTGATGTCGGAGGCCTGACGCTCGGCGCGGGCCGAAAGGTCCTCGGACGCCCGCTCGATCTCCTGCATCCCGTGATGGATCGTCTGCGCGGCGCCGACCAGCGCCCGCATCGTGCCTTCCAGGCGCCCGACCGCCTCGTTGAAATCGACGACGATCTGGCCGTGGCGGGCACGCGAATCCTCGTTGAGGCGCACGCCGAGATCGCCGGAGGCCAGCATCTCCAGGCCCTGCCCGATGGTCCGCATCGCCTGCGCCGTCTCCTTGGCCGCCTCGGCGATGCGCTCGGCGGCGCGCGCGCGCTCGCTCTCGGCGGCGTTGCGTTCGGCGCTCGCCTGCGCCTCCAGGCGGCGCTTCTCGCGCGCGCTGGTCTTGAACACCTGGACGCGGCGCGCCATGTCGCCGAGTTCGTTGCGGTGATCGACGCCGGGCGCCTCGGCCTCCAGATCGCCGCCCGCCAGTCGCGCCATCGCCTCGCTGAGCCGGGCGAGCGGGCGACGGATCGAACGGGTGATGAGGAAGCCGAGCGCGGCGCCGAGCACAAGGCTCACGAGCCCGACCCCGATCGCCGTCGCGGTGAGCCGGTCGGCAAGACGGCTTGCATCGGTCTGCACGCCGGTCGCGGCATTGTTGAAGGCGCGGCGCAACTGCTCGCCGGCGCTGGCGATCTCGGCGCCTTTCATCTTGGCGATGGTGGCGAGCTGTTTGCCGGCGACGGTCGTCAGCGCCTCGTTGCGCCCGTGCAGGCGCTGGAGATCGGCCTCCAGCTTCTTGTAGCCTTCGACGAGGTCGCCCCAATGTTTGATCTTGCCCGCCAGTTCGCCCTCGGCGCCCTGCCCGGCGAGATCGTCGAGCGAGTTGGAGACGATCTGGAGCGAGAGATCGGCGTTGGCCCAATAGGTGGGGTCGCCGGTGGCCAGCGCCATCCACATGCCGACGCGCGCCTCCTCGAAGCGCCGCCCCGCGATCTGATCGAGCACCTCGCCATCCTTGAGCCGCATGAGGTCTTTCAGCGCCGCGCGGCTCTTGAGGTTGCCGAGCGCGCTGACCAGCGACAGGCTGGCGATGATGGCCAGCATCACGCCGAAGCCAACCAGCAATTTGGTGACGATTCGAAAGCGATCGAACATGGCGGCTCGCGGCGGGACCGGGCGGATCGGAACGTGGGGGCGCACATGCCGCAGCGAAACGAACGCTCGGGACGGCAATGTCCCAGGTCGCGCGGACTCACCCGCGAGGAACGGCAGGCTAAACTGCGACGGTCAGCCTTAATTTCCCGTCAACGCCCTTCGCCGCTTCTGGGAACGCCGAGCGCGCCGCCGCGTTGCATTGCCGCGCCTGCCTACAAGGCGCGCCCCGACGGAGACGACGTGACGCCCCCTGAAGCGGACGACGATGAGCAACCGGCGGCGGGCAGGGATTCGCCCCATCTTGAGGAGCACGAGCGCGAGCAGGCCGCCCGCTCGACGCAGGTGGCCGCGCGCGTCATCCACGAGGTTTTGCGCGAGGAGGGCGAGATCGAGTTGCGCCGCTCGGTCGGCGCGCTGTCATGGTCGGGGCTGGCGGCGGGCCTGTCGATGGGCTTCTCGTTCCTGACCGAGGCGATTTTGAAGGCGGGCCTGCGCGGGACCGCCGCTGTCGAGGTCATCGCCCCGCTCGGCTATTGCCTGGGCTTTCTCATCACCGTGCTCGGCAAGCAGCAGCTTTTCACCGAGACCACGCTGACGGCGACGCTGCCCCTGATGCACCAGCCGAGCCTTCGCGGCCTGGGCCGGTTGGCGCGCATGTGGGCGGTGGTGCTGGCGACCAATTTAATCGGCACCATCATCTTCGCCTGGCTTCTGTCCCGGCCAGGGGTGATGCGGCCCGATGTCACAGAGGCGCTGATGAAAGTGGCCAAGGGCGCGTTCACCGACAGCTTTTACATCGGCGCGCTGCGGGCGATGTTCTCGGCCTGGTTGATCGCGCTGATGGTGTGGCTGCTGCCCGCAGCGGGCGCCGCCGCGCCGTTCGTCATCGTCGCCCTCACTTATGTCGTCGGGCTCGCGCAGTTTCCCCACATCATCGCCGGCTCGACCGAGACGGCCTATGCCGTCCTCAACGGCGCGGCGTCGGTTCAGGATTATCTGGTGCGTTTTCTGGCGCCGACGCTGACCGGCAATCTGCTCGGCGGCACGGCGTTGGTGGCGCTGCTCAACCACGCGCCGGTGGCGCATGATTTCGCCGCGAAAGAAGAAAGCGAGGCTTAGGCCAGCGCGCGCCTCAACATCGCCTTGTAGGCCGGCGCGTCGAAGCTCCAACAGATGTCGGTCTTGACGCCGGCGGCGAGCGCGTCGGCCCAGGCGGCGCGGTTGTTCTCGTCATGAGCGACGTCGAGACGATCGACGACCGTCATGCCGCGCGTAAGCTCGCTTTGCGTTTCGATCTCGACTAGATGCCGGCTCCAACTTGTCCCGATGTCGCGGTCGAGCGCCACCGCCATTGCGGTGGGGTCGGCGAGCGAGAGGCCGCGCTCGCCGGTCTGCGTGAAATAGGCTTCACGCGCCCGGCTGTTGCAATCGACGGCTAACCGCGCCTTGCCCGTGCCGAGCGCAAGCAACTCGGCAACCTCGGCGTCGTCGAGCACGGAGGCGCCGCGCGAGAGATGCCAACCAACCATCTCGATTGGCAGCTTGGAGCGAAACACGCGGCGCGCCGCTTCCGGATCGACCCAGATATTATATTCGGCCGCCGCCGTGACGTTGCCCTCGCAAGCCGGCGCGCCGCCCATCACCACGCAGCGGCCGACATTGCCGGCGAAGCCGGGATCGCGCGCCAGCGCCAGCGCGATATTGGTCAACGGCCCCAGCGTCACCAGCGTCAGCCCCGGCTCGGCGGCGGCGAGGCGAATGAGCGCATCGACGGCGTGCTCGCTTTCCGGCCCGCGCTTCGGCGCGGGATAGTTGCGGTCTCCAAAGCCGTCCCGGCCGTGGAACCAATGCGCGTCGAGATGGCGGCGGATCAGCGGCGCGTCGGCGCCCAGATAGACCGGCGTGTCGGCGCCCGCGACCTCGCAAGTATAGAGCGCGTTGCGCGCGCCCTGCGCCAGCGACACATTGCCGGCGACGACGGTGAGAGCGGCGACGCGCACATCTGGCGCCGCCAGCGCCATCAGGATCGCCACCGCGTCGTCGGAGGCGGTGTCGGTGTCGATGAGGAAAGTGCGCATGAGTTTATCCCGCCGCTTGTCTCAGCCGCGCGAAGCCCTGGGCGAGGTCGGCCTTCAGATCCTCGATGTCCTCCAACCCCACTTGCAACCGCAGCGCCGGGCCGCCCGGCGCCCAGTTGGTCGCGGTGCGATAGGTCGAGCAATCGAACGGGATGACGAGGCTCTCATAGCCGCCCCAGCTATAGCCGAGGCCGAACAGTTCCAACCCGTCGAGCATCGCCTCGACCGCCGCCTCTGGGACTGGGTGCAGCACCACGCTGAACAGGCCCGAGGCGCCGCCGAAATCGCGCTTCCAGATCTCGTGGCCGGGATGATGCGGCAGCGCCGGATGGATGACGCGTTTGACCTCTGGCCGCGTCTCCAACCAACGCGCCAGCGCCAGCGCCTGGCGCTCGGCCTCCTTCAGCCGCAGTTCCATCGTGCGCAGACCGCGCAGCGCGAGAAAGCAATCCTCCGGCCCCGGCGGGACGCCGTAGAGATCGACGAA
Organism: Pseudomonadota bacterium; assembly: GCA_021777795.1. Taxonomy (GTDB): domain Bacteria; phylum Pseudomonadota; class Alphaproteobacteria; order Rhizobiales; family Beijerinckiaceae; genus Roseiarcus. The sequence goes on from JAJYDD010000013.1 coordinate 9,099, forward strand.
CGCCTTGAGACGCGGCCACCATTGCGCATTGGCCGAGATGAGGCCCAACAGCAGATCGGAATGGCCGGACAGATATTTGGTGCCGGCCTCGATGGCGAGATCGACGCCGCGCGCATGCGGCGGGAAGAACAAGGGCGTCGCCCAGGTGTTGTCCATGATGACGCAGACGCCGCGCGCGTGGGCGGCCTCCGCGATGGCCGGAATGTCCTGCATCTCCAGCGATTGCGAGCCCGGCGCCTCGGTGAGGATGGCGCGGGTGTTGTCGCGCATAAGCGCGGCGACGCCGGCGCCGAGGGCGGGATCGTAATAGGTGGTCTCGACGCCGAAGGGTTTCAGCACCTGTTCGGCGAAGCGCCGCGCCGGAAAGTAAGCGGAATCCGTCATCAGCAAATGGTCGCCGGCCTTCAGCGCCGTTTGCAGCGCCATCGCAATCGCCGCCAGGCCCGAGGGCACGAGCGCCGTGCCGGCGGCGCCGGCGAGTTCGCTCCACGCGCTGGCGAGCGCCTCCGTCGTCGGCGTGCCATGCGTGCCATAGGTGAAACGCTGGTCGTGCGACTTCAACGCCGCCGCATTGGGATAAAGCACGGTCGAACCGCGCACCGCCGGCACGTTGACGAAGCCGCGCGAGGTCTCGACGTCGTGGCCGGAATGGACGAGGCGGGTGCGCAGGCGATGCGATGGCGCGTTCGATTCCGACATGTTCTCTCGCGAGGCTATGGGCAAGATCAGGGTTTCCCGAATGGGGGGAAAGTTGTCAACGCGCCGGCCTTGCGCAAGCCGGAATTGTGATACATTCGACGAGCGGTAACCGAAAGGGCGCGGTGGTGGCGGACGAACCGGATAATCTCGTGTTGCGGATGCTGCGCGAAATGCGCGAGCAGATGGCGACAAAGGCCGATCTTGCGGGGATGGCTTCGAAATCGGACTTGGCCGCGTTGGAGGAGCGCTTGGAGCGCTCCACCGACTCCAAGATCAATTCCCTGCGCGCCGATCTCGCTTCCGACCTGCTGCTGATGCGCAAGGACCTTTCCGATCAGATCGTCGGCTTGCGCCGCGCCGTGGTGGAATATCATTCGAGCGCCGTCGGCCACGGCATCCTCATCAGCGAGCTTGAGGAACGGGTGCGCCGCGTCGAGCAGCACCTCAACCTGCCGCCGCTCGCGCACTAAATCAGCCCGCCTCCAGAAAGGTCTCGGCGGTGGCCAGATCGACCGACACGATCTGGCTGACGCCGCGTTCCGGCATGGTGACGCCGAACAGCCGGTCCATGCGCGCCATCGTCACCGGATTGTGGGTGATGGTCACGAAGCGGGTGTCGGAGCGCTTTCGCATCTCTTCCAGCAGATCGCAGAAGCGTTCGACGTTGTAATCGTCGAGCGGCGCGTCGATCTCGTCGAGCACGCAGATCGGCGACGGGTTGGTGAGGAACACCGCGAAGATCAGCGCCATCGCGGTAAGGGCCTGTTCGCCGCCGGAAAGCAGCGTCAGCGTTTGCGGCTTCTTGCCCGGCGGGCGCGCCAGAAGCTCAAGGCCGGCCTCCAGCGGATCGTCGGATTCGATGAGTTGCAACTCGGCCTCGCCGCCCTCGAACAGCGTCTTGAACAACTCGCCGAAATGCCCGTTGACGACCGTGAAAGCGTTGAGCAACCGCTCGCGCCCCTCGGCGTTGAGGCTGGAAATCGCCGAACGCAGCCGCTTGATCGCTTCGGAGAGATCGGTGTGTTCGGACGCGAGCTTGGCCCGCGATCCCTCGATCTCGGCCAGTTCCTCGTCGGCGCGCAGGTTGACGGCGCCGAGCCGGTCGCGCTCGGCCTTTAGCGTTTCCAGCCGCTTCTCGATCGCCTCGGCCGGCGGCGTCGGCTCGTCGCGCTTGACGCCGGCGAGTTCGTAGAGGCCCGGCGGATCGGTCTCCAACTCGCTGGCTATGGCTTTCAGCAATTCCTCGCGCCGGCGCGTGGTCGCCTCCAGCCGCTGTTCGGCGGCGGCGCGCTGCTCGCGCGACGACGACATCATTTCCAGGGCGGCGCGTGCGGCGCGGTCGGCCTCGGCGAGCCGGGTCTCGGCGGCGGCGCGCTCGTCGGCGGCGGTTTTGCGCGCGGCCTCGGCCTCGCTGAGTTGCGACATCAACGAGCGCCGTTGCAGGGCGAATTCCGCCGGCGCTTCCTCCAGCGTCTCCAGTTCCTCCTGCGCGCCGCTGCGGCGCTCGGCGATCTCGCCGATATGGGCCTCCGCCCGGGCGCGCCGCTCGGCCCACGAGCGCCGCTCCTCGGCCACGGCGCGCTGGCGCGCCGCGCGCGATTCGAGTTCGCGCGTGAGATTGCGGGCGAAAGCCTTGGCCTCGGCGTGGCGCGAGCGCGCCTCGCCTGCCGCGCCTTGCGCGCGCGCGAGATCGGCGGCGAGTTCCTCGCCCGCCGGCAGGTCTTGCATTGCGGCGCCGGCGGCGTTGCGGCGCTCCACCGCCTCGTCACGCGCGACGGTCGCGCGCGCCAGCGCCTCGTCGAGGGCGGCGAGCTTCGTGCGCGTCGCGGCGCGCCGCCGCTCGGCGGCGGAGAGTTTTTCGCGCGCGCCGTCGGCGGCGGAGCGGGCCTCGCGCACGCGGCTGCGCGCGCCCGTCTCGGCGGCGGCCGCCTCGCGCAGTGCGCTCGCCAGTCGCGCCGCGTCCTGGCGCAAAGTCTCCGCCCGCTCGGCCGCGGCCTCGCCCTCAGCGATGAGATCGCCGAGCCGGTTCTTCTCGACCAGCCGGCGCGCGGCCGGCGTCGGCGCCTCTGCGGCGGCGGAAAAGCCATCCCAACGCCAGAGGTCGCCCTCGCGCGACACCAGACGCTGCCCCGGCCTCAACTGCGCCGCGAGCGCCGGCCCATCCGCCCGCAAGACGACGCCGATCTGGGCCAGACGGCGGGCCAGTTGCGGCGGCGCCTCGATATGCGCGGCGAGGCTTTCGACGCCCGCCGGCAGAGCGGGGTCGCCCTCGGCCTCGGCGCCGGCCCAGCGCGCCGGCGCGCCCGAGGCGGTCGAGGCGTCGAGATCGTCGCCGAGCGCGGCGCCGAGCGCCGTCTCATAGCCGCGCGCGGCGACGATCTCGTCCAGCACCGGCGGATAGGCGCCGCCGGAGGCCGAGCCCAGCAGCTTTTCCAGCGTGCGCGCCTCGGTCTCCAGCCGTTGCGCCAGACGCTCGGCGTCGGCGAGCGGGGCGCGCGCGCGCGCCTCAGCCTCGCGCGCCGCCGCGTGGCTCTCCTCGGCCTCCAGCGCCATCGCCTCGGCCTCGGCGAGGGTCTCCATCCATTCCTCGACGGCGGCGGAGGCGTCGTCGAAGGCGGCCTCGTCGTCTTCGGCGCCCGGCAGCGCCTCGCGGTCGCGCTTCAGCGCCGCCAGTTCCTCCTCGAACCGGCGCCAGCGCTTGATCTCCTCGTCGAGCGACAGGCCAAGGGCGTTGCGGCGCGCGTTGAGATCGGCCGCCGCGCTCTGGGCGGCGGCCAGCGCCGCTTCCGCCTCGGTCGCGGCTTCCGCCGCCTCGGCCTCTCGCGCCTCCGCCTCGGCGCGCGCGTCGCCAGCCTCGTCGGCGGCCGCCAGGGTCTCGGCCTCGGCGTCGAGCCGTTCGAGCGATTGGGCGGCGTCGGCGACCAGCGATTGCTCGCGCTCGATGTCGCCGCCCATCTGCACGATGCGGCGGCGCAGCTCAGCCGCGCGGCTCTCGGCGCGCTTTTCCTCGCTCGCCAGCGCGTCGCGGGCGGCGGTGAGGCGATGCAGCGCCGCGCCGGCGCGCGCCTCGGCGTCGCGCAGGGCCGGCAGGTCGGCGGCGGCCATCGCCTGGGCGGTCGCGGTCTCGGCTTGCAGGCGGGTGCGCTCGGCGACATCGCCCGTGAGGCCCGAGAAGGCGCGCTCGGCCTCAAGATGGGCCGCCTCCGCCGCGCGCCAGGCGATGAGCTTGGCCAAAGCCTCGCAGCGACGGATTTCGGCCCCCAGGCCCTTGTAGCGCTGGCTCTGGCGCGCCTGCCGGCGCAGGCTCTCGACCTGGGAATCGACCTGCTTGAGCACATCGTCGACGCGCGCGAGATTGTCCTCGGCCGCTTTCAGGCGCAGTTCCGCCTCGTGGCGGCGCGAATGCAGGCCGGCGACGCCGGCCGCCTCCTCCAGCACCAGCCGGCGCGCGGCGGGCTTGGCGGCGATGATCTCGCCGATCTGGCCCTGGCGCACCATCGCCGGCGAGCGGGCGCCTGTCGAGGCGTCGGCGAACAGAAGCTGCACATCGCGGGCGCGCGCCTCGCGGCCGTTGATCTTATAGCTCGACCCCTTGTCGCGCTCGATGCGGCGAGTGACTTCTATCGTCTCGGAATCATTGAAGGCGGCCGGCGCGCGGCGGTCGGCATTGTCGAGCACCAGACCGACCTCGGCGATGTTGCGCGAGGGCCTTCGCCCGGAGCCGGCGAAAATGACGTCCTCCATGCCGGAGGCGCGCATGTTCTTGTAGGAATTCTCGCCCATGACCCAGCGCATGGCCTCGACGAGGTTAGATTTGCCGCAGCCGTTCGGACCGACGACGCCGGTGAGGCCCGGCTCGATCTTGAATTCCACCGGATCGCAAAAACTCTTGAATCCGGCCAGTCGCAGCCGATCGAATTTCATTACACGCCTTGTCGCCCCGCGTGAGGGAATCACGTCTTGTCACGGTTCACAAGCCGACGCCGCGATCAAGGGGGCGCGGCGCGTTATCCCGTGATAATGAGCCCAATGTAACCGCTTTGGAGACCAAATGCGCAGCTCGACGGTCATTCATGTCGTCTCTTGCCACGCGGAGGGCGAGGTCGGCGACGTCATTGTGGGCGGCGTGCCGCCGCCCCCGGGGAACACGATCTGGGAGCAATCGCGCTTCATCGCCCGCGACGAAACGCTGCGCAACTTCCTGCTCAACGAGCCGCGCGGAGGCGTCTTCCGCCATTTCAACCTGCTCGTGCCGCCCAAGGACCCGCGCGCCGCGACCGGCTGGATCATCATGGAGCCGGCCGACACTCCGCCGATGTCGGGCTCAAACTCGATCTGCGTCGCCACGGTTTTGCTGGAGACCGGCATCGTCCCCATGCAGGAGCCGGAGACGCGGCTGACGCTGGAGGCGCCGGGCGGCCTCGTCGAGATTACAGCCAGTTGCCGGGGCGGCAAGGCGGAGCGCATCGAAGTGCGCAACGTGCCCGCCTTCGCCGACAGACTCGACGCGGCGCTGGAGGTTCCGGGGATGGGGACGCTGCGGGTCGACACCGCCTATGGCGGCGACAGCTTCGTCATTGTAGACGCCGAGGCCCTGGGCTTCTCGCTGAAGCCCGACGAGGCGCGCGATCTCGCCGAGCACGGCATGTGGATCGTGGAAGCCGCCAACGAACAACTGGGCTTCACTCATCCGGCCAATCCGGAATGGGATCACATCTCGTTCTGCCAGTTCGCGGGGCCGTTGGCGGATGAGGACGGGACGCTGACCGGCGCCAATGCGGTCGCCATCCGGCCCGGCAAGATCGACCGCTCGCCGACCGGCACCGGCTGCTCGGCGCGCATGGCGGCGTTGTACGCCAAGGGGCGGATGAAAATCGGCCAGCGCTATATCGCGCGCTCGATCATCGGTTCGACGTTCGATTGCCGGCTGGAGGCGGAAACGACGGTGGCTGGACGGCCGGCCGTCGTGCCGATCATATCCGGGCGCGCCTGGATCACCGGAACCCATCAATACATGCTGGATCCCGATGACCCCTACCCCGCAGGCTACCGGCTTTCAGACACCTGGCCGGGAGCGGCGGGATAAGCGGTTCACGGCTTGGCCGAGGCCGCCTTGCCCGAAGGGCGCTGACGAAACATCTCGTCGGCGAGCTTCTTCTGTTCCGGCGACAAGTCGGCGTAGAGCATGCTCACGGCCGCCGCCAGCCGCGCGACGTTCTGGGCGTGCTGAGCCGCGATCTCAGCGTAGTCGCCGATGATCTCGGGCGCGCTGAGCTTGTCGCGGTCGCCGCCATATTGCTTGACCGCCGCATCCATCGCCTGCGCGTTGTCGAGCATCACCTGGGCGAAGGCGTTCCACTCGGCGTCCTGCGCCTTGGTGATATGGAGCGTGGCGTACATGTCGCTGATGCGCGCCTCCACTCTGGCCTGACGCCCGGCCGGAGCATCAGCGGCGGCCCAAGCGCCCGACGCGCTCATGCCGAGTGCGAGAGCCGCAACCATGAACAAAGAGGATTTGATCCGCATGAAATCAGGTCCGTTCCGTTAGCAAGAAGCTGTCTGGGTTCAGTCGCCGTCGTCGTCGCCGCCGTAATAGACGGCGGGCGGCGGATAGGCCGCCTGCGGCGGCGGATAGGCGACGCCGGGGGGGCCATAACCGTAGCCGCCGCCGACGGCGCCGCCGAGCAACGCGCCGGCGGCCAGCCCGATGACGCCGCCGGCGATCGCCGCGCCGGCGGCGTTGCCGCCGCCCCAGCCGCCGCCGTAGCCGCCGCCGCGATAGCCGCCGTGGCGCCAGTCATGGCCTCCGCGCCAGCCGCCTCGATGCTGCCAACGGCCGTCGGCTTGCGACGGGGACGCGGCGGCCAACACCGCCGTCGCCAATACGAGCGCGCCCGCCGCGCGCCAGGCGCGGTTTCGGGCGCGCGAAGCGCGGCTTTGGATCATGTCAGTCTCCCATAATCTCGAATCGCCGCGTCCGGATCCTCGTTGAGCAAACGGATCGCCGCGACAGGGCTATTGATCGACGAGAGCAGGATGGCTGTCCATGAAAATACAGCGCATCGCGGATAAATAAACTTTCAAGGAAGCTATTGTTTTCAAAAGTCTTTCTTCCACGCCTAAACGCGGCGCGACGATCTCCGCCCGCGCCGGAAAGACTTTAGGCGCGCCCGCTTTTTCAGGCCGGGCGACGCCTCGCGCTTATGCCGCGATTCGAATTGCGCGAGGCCTGCGTTCGCATCGTATTTCGGCGCTAATGCGTCAGCGGCTCGATCGCGTGATCGAAATCGACGATCGTCAATTCGCCGGTCAGCTTGCGGCCGTTGACGAAGAAGGTTGGCGTCGAATCGATGTTGAACGCCTCGGCGGCGTGTTCGCGGCTCTGGCTTACCTGCTCGTAGAGATCGGGGTCGCGCAGGCACTTCTCGAAATCGGCCTGGGTGAAGCCGACGGTCTTGACCATCGCCAGCAAGGGCGCGATCGGCTTGTCGACGAAGGCCCAGGTCTTCTGCTGCGTGAACAACTGGTCGAGCAGCAAATTGCGCTTGTCCGCCCCGGCGCAGCGGCCGAGCATAAAGGCGGCGGTGGCGAGCGGATCGAGCGGGAACTCGCGCAGGATGAACTTCGCCTTGCCGGAATCGATATATTTGCTCTTCAACTCCGGCCAGGTGGAATCGTGGAAAGCGGCGCAATGCGAACACGTCATGGAGGCGTATTCGATGATCGTCACCGGCGCCGTGGGCGCGCCCTGCACGATGTCGGGCAGCGGCCCGGCCGCCATCAGTTGATCCACGGGAACGGTCACATCGGGCGCCGTGACCGCCGCCGGCGGTGGCGAAGCGACGGGCGCCGGGGCCTGATCGGCGAAGGCCGCGCCGAGGCTCAAGGCGAGCGCCGCCGTTCCCAGGGAGAGGCGACGAAGCGAAACGGAGAAGCGCGAAGCCAAAGGGCGTCCCTCAAAGCGCGGAAACGTAACCCGGTCTTCACCGAAATTCGTTAATATTGCCGTAAGGGTCCGAAAAGACGGGGATTGGAAACGATCACATCTTTACGTCAAACACGCAGCGCGCCCTGCGCTTCCGTTGTTCCCCTCAGCCGGGCGCTTCCGTTGTGCCCCTCAGCCGGGGCGGCGGGCGACCAAGAACCACAGGCTCGGTGAAATCAGCGGCCACAGCGGGCGCGGCGCCAGGGGATCGAAACCGAGGATCGTCTCGACCTCCAAACCCGCCGCGCGCGCGAGTTGGGCCAGTTCCGTCTTCGTCCACAAATGCCGGGAACTGTCGAGATAGGCGAGGCCGCGCCCGGCGCCGAACCGACGCGCCACGCGCTGCGCCGCGCGCAGGGTCGAGGCGCGGTTGGGCGCCGAGATGGCCAGCCGACCGCCCGGCTTCAATCGGCCGGCGATCGTCGTCAGCGCCGCGCGGGGATCGGCGAGATATTCGATGACGCTGAGGCAGATCGCGCCGTCGAAACTCTGGTCAAGCGCGCCGACGTCCTCGACCCGGGCGACCTCGAAGCGCGCGCCCTGCCCGGCGGAACGCGCCGCCTCGACCATCGCCGGCGAGCCGTCGAGGCCGAGCGCGCGCGCTCCCGCCTCAGCCAACATGCGGGTGAAAACACCGCTGCCGCAGCCGACATCCAGCCAATCGCCGCCAACCTGGAGTCTAGGCAGCACGGAGGCGCGGAAGAACTCGGCGCGGCGGCGCATCCCGCCGGAGGCGTATCGGCCGGTCCAGCCGGCAGCGAGCGTCTCGTGATAGGCGATCGCGTCGCCGGCCATCAGCGCGCGCCGAAGCCGGTCAGCATCGTGCGCAGCGTCTTCAAGACAATGAGCAGGTCGAGCCAGAGCGAGAAGTTCTTGATGTAGAAGAAGTCGTAATGCAGCTTGTCGAGCACGTCGCTGGGATCGGTGACGTGGCCCTGGTTGGTCTGCGCCCAGCCCGATATGCCCGGCGGCACGATGTGGCGATATTGGTAGAACGGCAACTGGCTCTCATACCATTCCGCCAGCGGCGCCGCCTCCGGGCGCGGGCCGATCCAACTCATCTCACCCTTGAGGATGTTGAGCACCTGCGGCAGTTCGTCGATACGCGACTTGCGCAGGAAGGCCCCCAGGCGGGTGATGCGGGGATCGTGGTCCAGCGTCATCGCGTCCGCGCGCGATTGCGGCGCCGCGGCGCCCATCTTCATGGTGCGGAACTTATAGATGGTGAATTTCGAGCCGCCCTTGCGGATGCGCGCCTGGGTGAACAAAGCCGGCCCCGGCGAATCCAACTTCACCAGCGCGGCGACGATCAGCATCAGCGGCCCCAGCACGACGAGCGCCGCCAGCGCCGCCAGCGTGTCGATCACCCGCTTCAGCGCGAGATAAGCGTGGTGGGGATCATGCGAGGTCAGCATGTTCTCCGACAGGTGGCGGATGTCGAGCCGCCCCGACAGCATCTCCTGCGCCTGGGTGACATGGAACACCGGCACGCCTGATAACACGCAGCGGGTGAGAAACTGCTCCCAATGGGCGGGAATGTCGGCGCGCAGATCGACCACCACGCCGTCGCAGGGGCTGGGCAAGGTCGGCGCCGCGCCCAGCACTTTCCATTGCGGGCCCGGCTGCGCCATCAACGATAGCGTGGCGCCGATCGGCAACAGCGCGAACTGGCGCCGCCGCGCCCGCTCGGCGACGAACAGCACCGCTGTCAGCCACACCACCGACAGCGCGAAGCCGATGAACACCGGCTCGGCGTCGAAGCGCCAGCCGAACCAGGTCAGCAGCCCCAGCACCAGCGCGAAACTGCCGGCGAAAATCGGCAGCACCGCCGCCGGCGCATGCGAGGTGGGAAAGGCGGTGACGCGCTTCAGCACGTAATAGCCCAGCGCCACCGAGGCGACGCTGCCGGCATAGGCGTCGAGCATGCCGAGCAGCGAGGTCGAGGCGTAGGGATCCCAGGTGTAATAGAACAACGGCCCCGTCGCCGCGATGAACGCGCCGACGAATTGAAGGCCTACGCGGTCGAGCAGGAAGTGACGCGGCCCCGCCTTCGCTACGCCTTCGCCGCGTGGCCCAGACCTTGGTCCCGAACTCGCTGGCTCCTGCTGGGCCAGCGGGCTCGACTCAACCACGTAACTCACGCCGCGCCTCCCCAATGACCCCGCCGCGCCGCGCCCTCGCAAGCGCCCGTCAGAGTCGCAGATCCGTTTCTTCGACCGGCAACAAATACTTCAAGTCATAAAGCACATGGGGATCGCGGCCAAAAGCGTGAATGCCCGCCGCGCCGAGCTTGCGATATTCGTCATGCGCCACGGCGACAATAATCGCATCGTAGGAATTTTGTTCCGGCTCGGCGATCAAATCTATGCCATATTCGCGCTTGGCGTCGTCGGGCGCCACCCAGGGATCGCTGACGTCGACGTTGACGCCGAAATCCTTCAACTCGCGCACGAAATCGACGATGCGGGTGTTGCGCAGATCCGGGCAGTTCTCCTTGAAGGCGAGGCCCATCACCAGCACGCGCGCGCCGACCACATGGATGCGCTTCTTGACCATCGCCTTGATGGCCTGACTGGCGACGTAAGGCCCCATCGAATCGTTGAGGCGGCGCCCGGCCAGGATGATCTCGGGGTAATAGCCGACCGATTGCGCCTTATGCGCGAGATACCAGGGATCGACGCCGGTGCAATGGCCGCCGACGAGGCCGGGGCGGAACGGCAGGAAGTTCCACTTCGTCCCCGCCGCCTTCAAAACCGCCTCGGTGTCGATGCCGAGCCGGGAGAAGATGAGCGCGAATTCGTTGACGATGGCGATGTTGAGATCGCGCTGGGTATTCTCGATCACCTTGGCGGCTTCCGCCACCCTGATGCTGGGCGCCTTGTGGGTGCCGGCGGTGACGATCTCATTGTAGAGGTCATCGACGAGATCGGCGATTTCCGGCGTCGAGCCCGAGGTGATCTTCTTGATCGTCGCCACGCGGCGATCCTTGTCGCCGGGGTTGATGCGCTCGGGGCTGTAGCCGACGAAGAAATCCTGGTTGAACTTGAGGCCGGAGGTCTTCTCCAGCACCGGCACGCAATCTTCTTCGGTCGCGCCGGGATAGACTGTGGATTCGTAGACGACGATGTCGCCCTTCTTCAAAACCTTGCCGATGGTGGCGGAAGCCGCCAAGCAGGGCCCGAGGTCGGGCTGCTTGTCGTCGTCCACCGGCGTCGGCACCGTGACAATGTAGAAATTGCAGGCCGCGATATCGGCGGGTTTGGTCGAAAACGAGAGCAGCTTGCCCTCCGCCAGCTCTTGCGGGGAAAGCTCGCGCGTCACGTCGTGCCCTTTGCGCAATTCCGAGATGCGGCGCTCGTTGATGTCGAAGCCTACGACGGGCCGCTTCTTGGCGAATTCCACCGCCAGCGGCAGACCCACATAGCCCAGGCCGACGACGGCGAGGCGAAGATCGGATGTCATGCTCATGACTTCTCAGACCTCGCTGCCGAACACAACCATGACGCTCGAACGCCTTTCGAGATGCGGCGCAAGACGAAGTTGGGTAAGAAGGCTAGTCAAATTAAAACCTCGTGAAAGTTTTTGCAAGCGCGTTACGGGCCGCCAAGATGCTGACGCCCCTGTCCTGCGGGGGGCGCCCGACCGATGTTGGGCGCCATTGCGGCGCCACAATGGAAATATGGCAACGGCTGTTCAGGTCGCCGTCATGGGTTGCTGTCGACTTTGGGCGCGAAGGCGTCGGCGGCGCCGATGCTGAGGCTGCCGTGCAAGATCGCGGCGCGGAAAGTTCCCGTCTTCGATACGCCGGCCGCCGCGCCCTCGGGATCGTCGCCGATGGTGAGGTCGATGGAATCGACGGGCGTCGGGCAAGCGCGGCGCGACAGATCGAGCCCGACATGGCGCAGCCTGGCGCCCTTCGGTATCGTCACCTGTCCGAGCGCCATTCCGCCTGCTGGGAAGGTCAGCGGCGTTGATTCCGCCTGGCTCTTGATTACGTCCGCTGGCGTCAGGATTTGATAGCTTCCTTTCGCCTCCAGGAATCCCTGCGCCGGGGCGGGGCAGGAGCAGAGCTTTTCGGGCGAACAGACCGGCGCGCCCGCCGTGATCTCGCCCTCGGCGCGCACGGAGCCTCCCTTGGTCTCGCAATGGCTTGACATTTTCTGCGCGCCGGACGTGTCGACCCAATCGGCGTCGCAGGTGACGTTTTTCACGTTGGCGGGCAGCGCCACCACCACTTCGGCCTTGCTCGTCTGTCGGCAATCGGCCGCCGCGAGGTTCGATTTCTCCTGGAACGGCACGACCGAAGCCTTGTTGGATTCTGTATCGAAGTTGACGAGCACTTTGGCGGTATAGAAGATCGGCGTCGGCAGTGTGTAGAAATCGGCGTTGGTCGGCACCTGTGTGTGCCACACGAAGGGCCAGAACCCATGCCGCTTGGCGTAGAGGCTGTGCACACGAATGCCGAAACTCTCGCGCGACTCGCAGGGCGGGGGCGCAAAGTTCACCGCCTTTTTGACGTCCTCGGGCAGCGTCACGTCAATCTGGTCGTCATGGACCACCGCAGCCGAGATTTCGGTCTTGCCGAACATCACCACGGGGTTGACCTTGTAGATGGGATCGATGAGCCGATAACCATAGACGACGATGTCGCTTGGCAAGGAGCCGCCGGAGAGATCGCGCGCCAAAATGCCGTAGACGATCGGATGCGGGGTATTGTCCGGCAAGGCGGCGATCAGCGCGTTGAACGCAAGATGCGCCTCTTGAATATAGGCCGGCTGATCGGCGGCGCGCGTCTCGGCCGCCTTCGCCGTGGCCATCGCGGCCTGGAGCCGGGCCGGTACGGGCGCCGGCAGGGAGCTGATGGGATCGGTCAGGGAATCCTGCTCGACGCCGCGGAACTCCTCGGCCCCGCGCCGGATCATCGCCGCGGCGAGCACCAGGCGCTGGGCGGCCGCCATGTCGCCGGCCTTCTGACGCACAGTGATCTGAACGTCGATCTGGGTCGCGATGTCGTTCATCGCGTTAGCGTAGTCGCTGACCGTCTGCGGCGCGTCGTTGGCCCAAGCTGCGGACGCGAAAGCCGCCAGGCACAGAGCCGACAGGACGGGAAAGGTGTATCGCATCGCTCTTTCGATCCTTGCCGAGGGCGGCTTATCGCCGCCTGGAGGCGATAGCGCGGCGGAGCCGTTGCGC
>JAJYDD010000368.1 GCA_021777795.1 Pseudomonadota bacterium
TGAGGCGCAGAAACTCGCGGCAATCGAGATGGTCGATGGCGCTGAGGCCGCGCGGGTCGCTCATCAGGCGGAAGCGCGCTACGCCGACGAGAAAGGCGAGCACGAGGTCGATGACGTCCCACTTGCGGCGCAGGTTCGGGTCGAGATCGACGAGCAGGCCGAGTTCGCCGCGCACCGCCGTCGCAAGGTTCTCGACGAGGCGCACGAACAGCGCCTCGGGGAAGATCGGCAGCGCCCGCAGCGCGCCCGTCAGCACGGCGAGGGCCTCGCTCAAGCCCGCCGCCGCCGTCAACGCGCCGGCGCTGAGGAGCCGCGACGCCCGCTCGACCAGCCCGTCGACGCCGCCGCTTGGCTCGGGCGGCGCGACTTTCTCGCGCGTGCGCGCCGAAAACAGCAGCGCCCGCAGCAGCGCCACCGTGCGCGCAATGTAGTGGGTCAGCGTGAACGGGCTGTTGGGGCCAATAGGGTCGCCCGGCAGGCCCGGCGCGGGCGGAAACAGCGCCAGCCAAGCGCCCCATTCGCCGCCGCCCGAGCGGTCGGCGACGCCGACATGGGGATCGGGAAAGAAGGCGTCGCGCCAGGTCGCGATCGGGCAGGTCTCGGGATCGCGCGCGGCCTCGGCGTAAGTCGCGCGCATGAGCGCGAAGGCGTTCTCGTAGAAGCCGAGCCAGATATGCAGCCCATGTTCCTCGATGCGGCCCGAAGGCCCGCGCCCCGAGGCGCCCTTGCCTCCGAGCCGCCAGCCGAGCTGATAGACCGTGACGGCGAAACGGCCCTCGTGTTCGGGCTTGGTCAGTTCGAAGGCCGCCGTCATCGCCGCGCAGCCGCCGCCAATCACCGCGACCTGGATCGGGCGGCGCTGCGTCAATCGGCGACCGCGTTCTGGCAGATCGCGCGCAATGCGTCGAGCCGCGCCTCCAACCTTTCCGCCGCCGTCCGCGCGCCCTGCGCCCGCGCGATTTCGAGCCCGCGCTCCAGATCGGCCTCGGCCGCGCGGCGATCCGGCTGCGGCAGGACGCACAAGATGTGCGCGCGCGCCTCATAGGCGCGCGGCAGATTGACGTAATCGTGGAATTCGCTGTCGAGGGCGATAGCGTCGCCCGCCAGCGCCAGCGCCGTCTCGAAACGGCCGAGCGCACATTCCATCAGCGCTAGGTGCTGGGTGAACAGGCCGAGCAGCGTGTTGCAGCCGGCCTTGCGCCAGGCGGCCATCGTCGACAGCAAAAGCTCGCGCGCCGCCTCGTATTCGCCGAGGCCCGCCATCGCCATCGCGCAATAGGCGCGCGCGCTTTGCAGCCAGACGCCGAAGCCGTGGGCCGCGCAGATCGCGACCGCCTCGCGCGCATCCTTCAGCGCCTGCGGGTAATCCTCGCGCTCGATCTGATAGGAGGAGACGAAACACAGCGTGTGGGCGAGATCGAACGGCCGGTTGAGCCCGCGCGCCCAGGCGAGTGCGGCGCGATAAGCGCGTTGCGCCCCCTCGATGTCGCCCATGCGGTAGAGCACGTTGGGGGCGACGCTGAGCGCCGAAGTCTTGGCGTCGGCCTCGCTCCAGTTGATGCGGCAGGCCTCGGCGTTGGCGTCGTAGACCTCGGGCGCGCGCTTCAGGCGCATGAGAATTTCGTCGCCGAATTGGCCGGTGATGTTGAGGACATAAGCCAGCGTCGCGTCGCTCTCGACGACATAAAGCGGCGTCTCGGTCTCGTCGGCGATCTTGGCGCAGGAACGGATCAGCTCCTCGGCCTGGATCTGGTCGCCGCGCACGGTCCAGAATTTGGAGAGCCCGTGCAGCACCGGGAACAAGGGCGCCGCGTCGCCCATCATGCCGCAGATTTCGCGCGCCCGCGTCAGCGCCTCCTTCACCTCGTCGGCGGCATAGCCGCGCGCCGCGGCGAGGCTGACAGCCAAGGGCAACAACGCTTCCAGCTCCGTCTGCAAGCGTTCGAGGGTCGGCGCCAGCTTTTGCGCCAGCGAAAGCGCGGTCTCGAAATGCGCGATCGCCTCGGCGTGGCCGCCGCGCGCCGCCGCCTTCGTGCCGGCGCGAATGTAATGGGGAATGGCGCTCGCGGCCTCGGCGCCATTCATGAGGTGGAAGGCCAGCGTCTCCGGCTCGGCCTCGCAGAACTCGGGGAACTTCGCGCCAAGCGTGATGGCGATCTGCTGGTGCAGCGCGCGCCGGTCGGGCCGCAGCATCGATTCATAGGCGGCGTCGCGCATCAGCACATGGCGGAACTGGTAGCGGATCGCCTCGCCGGCGCCGTTCTGACTGACGAGGCCGGCGCGCTTCAAGGCCCCCATCGCGGAGCGCACCTGGGCCAGCGGCGCGGCGGCCACCGCCACCATCAGATCATAGGAAAATTGCCGGCCGATGACCGCGCCGATATTGGCGAAACGCCGCGCCGGCCCCAGCCGGTCGAGGCGGGCGACCAGCGAATCGTGGAGCGAGATCGGGATATGCGCTTCTTCGAGATCGTCCTCGGGATTGACGGCGACCTGCTCGACCACGGAGCGGGTTAGCTCCTCCATATAGAAGGGGATGCCGCCCGAACGCTCGATCACCTCGCCGACGAGGTCCGGCGGGATGGCGCCGGCCGCGACATGGGTGCAAACCGCGCGCGCGCTCTCAGCGTCGAGTCGCGTCAGCTTGACGAGCGCCGCGCGCTCCGAACCGCGCCAGGGCGAGACGAACTCGGGCCGCGCCGTCAGGACCATCAACACCGGGCGCTCGCTCAAACGCTGGAAAAGGCGTTCGAGCAGTTCCAGCGTGCTGGCGTCGATCCAGTGCGCGTCCTCGACGATGAGCAGAAGTGGGCCGGCGGCCGACCAGCCGACGGCGAGCGCCAGCAGCGCCTCCATCGTCAGCTCGCGCCGCTTTTCCGGCGTCAGCGCGTCGAGGGGTGTCGGGACAAGTTGCGGGATTTCGAGCAGCGAGGCGAAGACCGCCAGCGTCGTCGGGTCCGGCGCGCGCGGCCAGCCAAGCAGCCGGCCGAGTTTTTGCACACGGACCGCCGGCGAATCGCGCCGCTCGAGCCCAGCCGCCCGCTCCAGTTGGACGGCGACGGGGCGGAAGGCGCTGTTGACGCGCTCCGGCGTGCAATGAAGATACATTCTGGCGCTCGCCGCCGCGCCGAGCTTCGCATCGAACTCCTCAGTCAGCCGCGACTTGCCCATGCCGGCCTCGCCGATCAGTTCGACGACTTGCGCCCGCCCGGTCTGCGCTTTCGCCCAGCGCTTGGCGAGCGCGTCGAATTCGGCGCGCCGGCCGACGAAAGGCGTGCGCTGGCCGATGAGGCGGGCCTGGAAACGGCTGACGGCGGCGTTGCTCTGCTCGACCTCCCAGGCCTGCATCGGCTGCGGAAAGCCGCGCAGGCTGATGGGGCCGAGGTCGCGATAGTGGAAGAAGCCGCGCGTCACCTTGCGCGTGGCGTCGGCGATCAGCACCGACCCGGGCTCGGCCGCCGATTGCAGCCGCGAGGCGAGGTTGAGAATGCGCCCGACCACCTCGACGGTGCGCTGGCGCGAGCGGCTGACGCGTCCGCGCAGCACCACGAGCCCGCTGGCGATGCCGGCGCGCGCCTCCAGCACGATCTGGCGGTCGCGCTCCAACTCGCGCACCGCCGCCACGATCTCCAGCGCGGCGTTGACGGCGTTGGCGGCGTCGTCCTCGTTGGCGTGCGGATAACCGAAATAGGCGAGCACGCCGTCGCCCATGAATTTGGCCAGGAACCCGCCGCGATCGCTGACGATGTCGTCGCACAAGGTCTGGTAGCGCTCGATGAGCGCCATCAGGTCCTCGGGATCGAGCCGCTGCGACAGCGCCACCGAATCGACGATATCGCAGAACAACACCGTCAGCGGTCGCCGCTCGGTCTGCGCGACGGCGCCATCGGCGCGCGAAGGTTGGCGGCCCGCCTCAAGGCTCTGTCCGCAATGCGAACAATCTGCGGCATTAGCCGGTGTCCGACCTCGGCAATGAGGACAGATCATCGCCGCGAACCGCCAAAGACCCGCCCCAAGACCCGCCCCACAACCTCCCCCGACCTGCGCCTCGGCGCCGACTCGCCGCGAAGACGATATCCGCTTTTCACCCGGCGCATCGCACGTCGGGCAAGTTCGTCAGCGGCGCCGGGGAAATCTTGCGGTCGCATCTTTCGGACTTTAGCGAGATCAGAACGTAACCCGCAAAAAGGTCATGCGTCAACGCAAGCCCGAATTCTGTCCCCGATGCGGCGCTTAGGCGTTGGAAAGCGCCGCTTCCTCGACCAGAAAATCGCGCAGCGCCCCGATGCGCGGCGTGTCGGCGGCGTCCGGCCGGCACAGAAAATAATAGCCGAAGGGCGTGCGCACCGTCGTCGCGAAGGGCGCGACGAGGCGGCCGGAGGCCAGATCATCGCCGGCGATGGCGAGCGAGGCCAGCGCCACGCCCTGCCCCTGCGCCGCGGCGCTGATGGCCACCGACATCTGATTGAAAAACACGCCGCGCGTCGCCTCGACCTCGCTAGCGCCGGCCGCCTTCAGCCAATCGGCCCATGACGGCCAGGTCGGAAAGCTCGGGTTCCACTCCAGATGCAGCAGCGTCGAATGGCTGAGATCCGAGGGCTCGCGCA
>JAJYDD010000369.1 GCA_021777795.1 Pseudomonadota bacterium
GACATGGGGCGTCTCCTTCGCCTCTCTTGTGCCCCGGCGGCGGGAAAGCTTCAAGGCGGCGCGTAATCGGCGGGGTCGAGGCACGCCGGCCGGCCGTCGAGCGAAAGCGCGGTCAGCCGTTCCGGGGTGCGGGCGATGATCTTGCCGCGCCGCACCACCGCCAGCCGTTCGGCGCGCAGCCGCACCGCCTCGATCGGGTCGGCCGCCTGCAACAGCACGAAATCGGCGTGGGCGCCGACATGCAGCCCATAGCCTTCCAACCCCATGAGGCGGGCCGGCGTCTCGGTGACGGCGGCAAAGCTCCAGGCGATGGCCTCGCGGCTGGTCATCGGCGCGGCGTGAACAGCCATATGGGCGACATCGAGCATGTCCGCCTGCCCGAGGCCGTACCAAGGGTCCATCACGCAATCCTGGCCGAGCGCCACGTTCACGCCCGCCGCGCGCAATTCGGCGATGCGCGTCAGCCCGCGCCGGCGCGGGTATGTATCATGCCGTCCATGCAAAGTGATGTTGATGAGCGGATTGGCGATCACGTTGATCCCGGATTCGGCGATCAGCGGGATGAGCTTCGAGACATAATAATTGTCCATCGAATGCATCGAGGTCGCATGGCTCGCGGTCGCGCGGGCGCCTAGACCCAGGCGGCGCGCCTCGGCGGCCAGCGTCTCGATATGGCGCGACAGCGGGTCGTCGCTCTCGTCGCAATGCAGGTCGAGCGCCAGGCCTCGCTCGGCCGCGATCTCGCACAACGCCGTCACCGAGGCCGCGCCCTCGGCCATCGTGCACTCGAAATGCGGGATGCCGCCGACGACATCGACGCCTAGATCGAGCGCGCGCGCGAGGTTTCGCGCGGCGTTGGGCGAGCGGAAATAGCCGTCCTGCGGGAAGGCGACGAGTTGCAGGTCGAGATAGGGCGCGACCTGCTTCTTGACCTGAAGCAGCGCCTCGACCGCCAGCAGCCGTTCGTCGCAGATATCGACATGGGTGCGGATGGCGAGCAGGCCGCGCGACACAGCGAGATCGCAATAGCGCAAAGCCCGCTCGGCGACGGCCTCATGCGTCAGCAGCGGCTTCAACTCGCCCCAGAGCGCGATGCCCTCCAGCAGCGTGCCGGAGAGATTGAGCCGGGGCAGGCCCAGCGACAGCGTCGCGTCGAGATGGAAATGACAATCGACGAAGGGCGGGCTGACCAGCCGGCCGCGCGCGTCGAGGGTTTCGCGGGCTTCTGCCGCGATGGCGGGCGCGATGGCGACGATGCGCCCGTCGCGCGCCGCGATGTCCTGGCCTTTGCGGCCATCGGGAAGCGAGGCGTTGCGGATGAGGAGATCGAGGCTCATGGCGCGCCGAGATCGCTTGAGGAAATTCCGCAGAGAACTGCGAGTTTGCCACGCACCTCGGCGACAATCGCAGGCGGCGCCTTCGTCCCTGAGAAACGGATCGGGCGAGAGAGCGCATCAAGGCTGCGCACGTGCGAAGTGAGGATTTCGCCTCTGATGGGAAAGCCTTCTGGCAGGACGACGCTGGAGTTGAACGGGCGAATTCTGCTCGTGATCGGACAGACAATAACGAAGCGGGCGCTTTTGAAAAACCCTGCCGGGGAAATCACCAGCACCGGACGGCGCCCGCCTTGTTCACGCCCCGTCCGCGGGTCCAAATCCGTCCATACGACGTCGCCCGCGTCGGGGACGTAATCCTCAGTCATCGACGATTTCCCGACCCACGTCATCGCCCCAGTCCCAGGCTTCGCGCATCGCCTCGGGCGTGACGTTCCCCATCATTTGTTCCAGAGTGAAGGGCTTGCGCACCGGCTCGACGATGATCCGCCCATTCTCGGCGCGAACGTCCACCTTCTGACCGTCGGACACGCCGATTTCAGCCGTCAGCGCCTTGGGCAGCCGCAGACCCAGCGAATTTCCCCATTTCGACACGACAACACGCACGGCTTGGCTCCCACGACGGACCGCAACATATACATTGTATATTCGCCAGGCAAACGCCTCCCTACCCTCGCGCCAAGTTACAGGCCGAGCCGTGTTGATTTCGTCATCGAATGATGACACCATTCGTGCCGGCTTAAGGAAGACCTATGCGGACGACATTGGCGCTGGATGACGAACTCGTGGCGCAAGCGCAGGAACTCACCGGCCTGAAAGAGAAATCGGGCCTGATCCGTGAGGCGCTAAAGGCGCTGATCGCACGCGAGAGCGGACGCAGGCTGGCGCGTCTGGGCGGCAGCGAGCCAGACATCGAGGCGGCGCCGAGACGACGGCCGGAACGCGCGTGATTCTTATAGATACGTCCGTCTGGGTCGGCCATTTGCGGGCGCACGATAGAGAACTCGCGCGCCTGATCGAAGCGGACGCCGTCTCAACGCACCCCTATATCGTTGGCGAGATCGCCTTGGGGACTCTTCGGCAGCGCGCAATCGTGCTGAACGCTCTCCAGGCCCTGCCGCAAGTCATTGTCGCCGCCGAACCCGAGGTTTCAGCCTTCATCGAACGCTACGCCCTTTTCGGGCGAGGCGTCGGTTATGTCGATGTCTGCCTGCTCGCAGCGGCAAGCGTCACGCCCAACACTTGGCTTTGGACCAGCGACAAAAAACTCGCCGCCGTCGCATCAGACCTTGGTCTGGCTGCGGCCCCGCCCTTCGCCGCGCGGAGCCTCGGCTAAAGCCGGGCTGATCCAGCCCGGCCTCTTCGCGAAAGCCTCAGCCCTCGACGCCCTTCACGTACCAGTCGAGCACAGCCAGATCCTTGTCGGGCATACGCACGCCCTTGGCGACGCGCTCCTTGCCGGTCTGATCGACCATCGGGCCGGTGAACACGTCGTAGCTGCCGTCGGCCCAGCCCTTCATCATAGCATCGCCCGCCGCCTTCACATTGGAGGGCACGCTCTTGCTGTAGGGCGCGATCTCAACCGCGCCTTCCTTGACGCCCCACCAGGCGTCGTCGGACTTCCAGCTTCCGTCGAGCATCGCCTTGGCGCGCGCGATGTAATAGGGGCCCCAGATGTCGAGAATGGACGTCAGGCAGGCGTGCGGCGCGAAGCGCGACATGTCGGCGCCCTGGCCGAAGCCGTAAATCTTCTTCTTCTCGCAGACCTGGAGCGCGGCGGGGCTGTCGGTGTGGGTCGTCACGAAGTCGCAGCCGAGGTTGGCCAGCGTCTCGGCGGCGGCGGCCTCCTTGGCGGGATCGAACCAGCTATCGATCATCACCAGCTTGACCTTGACCTTCGGGTTCGCCGATTGCGCCGCCAGCGCGTAGGAATTGACGCCCAGCACCACCTCCGGCACCTTGAACGAGCCGAGATAGCCGATGACGCCGGTCTTCGTCATCATGCCGGAAATCTTGCCCATCACCGCGCGCGCTTCGTGGAAGCGGTTGTTGTAGGTGCCGACATTGGGCGCGTGCTTGTAGCCGGTGCAATGCTCGAATTTGACGTCCGGAAATTCCTTCGCCACCGCGATCGTCTGATCCATGTAGCCGAAAGAGGTGGTGTAAATCAGCTTGTGGCCGGAGCGGGCGAGATCGCGGATGACGGGAATGGCGCTCTGGTCCTCGGCGACGTTCTCGACGTAATCGGCCGTCACCTTGCCGCCCATCGCGGCGACCATCGCCTTGCGCCCCTTCTCGTGCGCCCAGGTCCAGCCGTAATCGCCGATCGGCCCGAGATAGACGTAGCCGACCTTCAGCGGCGCATCGCCGAGCGCGGTTTTGTTGATGAACGGCGCGGCGAGCGCGGCGGCGCCCACGGATTTGATAAGGCTGCGCCGGTTGATCGTCGTCATAGACTGCTCCTCCAAGAATGAACCTCAAGCGTCGGGGATGAACGGCTTGCCGAGGCAAGCGGGCGCTTGCGAGCCGCCGCGATTGCGCGCCGACATCACCGCCAGCGCGACGACCGCCATCAGATAGGGCATTGAAGCCCAGAACTGACTCGGAAGAAAGGAAAATCCAGACGCTTTTGCATAAAGTTCGAGCGTCATGAACACTCCGAAGAAATAGGCGCCGCCGAGCAGCCGCCCCGCCCGCCAACCCGAGAACACCACCAGCGCCAGCGCGATCCAGCCGCGCCCCGCCGTCATCCGCTCCGCCCACAGCGGCGTGATGACCATCGAGAAATAGGCCCCGGCGATCCCCGCCATCGCGCCGCCGAACATCACCGCCAGATAGCGCACGCCAATGACCGAATAGCCGATGGAATGGGCGGAATGGTCGTTCTCGCCCACCGCGCGCAACACCAGGCCGGCCCGCGTGCGGTTGAGGAACCAGGCGACCGCCGCCACCATGAGGAAGGCGAAATAGACCAGGGGGCTGTAGCTGAACAGCACCTTGCCAATGGGCGCCTGGGCCAGCGAATCCGGGAACAGTTGGTCGAACGGTTGAATGGCGATGCCGACATAAGCCGTACCGATCAACGAGGAAATGCCCGTGCCGAAGATCACCAGCGCCAGCCCGCTCGCCACCTGATTGGCGCCTAGCGTCAGCACCATGAAGCCGAACAGCAGCGAGGCCACGACGCCGGCCGCCGCGGCCGCCACCACGCCGAGCCAAGGCCCCGCCGCCGTCAGCCAGGGATAGGAGTGCGCCAGATCC
>JAJYDD010000370.1 GCA_021777795.1 Pseudomonadota bacterium
AAAACAGCTTCTGGTCGCTGGGGCCGTCGATGAGCGTGCCGCTGCTCGATTTCGGCCTGCGCGAAGCGCAACTGCGCGTGGCGCGGGCGCAATTCAGGCTCAGCGCCGAGCATTATCGCGCCGTGGTGTTGAGAGCCGTGCGCGAGGTGCAGGACGATCTCTCGGCTTTGCGCTGGTTGGCCGAGGAGGGTCGCCAGTCGGATGCGGCGGCGGCGGCGGCGACGCGCGCGCTCCAGATGTCGACGGCGCTTTACAAAGACGGCGCAGCTTCCTACCTCGATGTCGTCACCGCGCAAGACGCCGCGCTTACGGCGGAGCGCGCCGCGCTCGCGGTGCGCACACGCCAGATGGAAACCAATGTCGCCCTCATCCTGGCCTTGGGCGGAGGGTTCGCCGCGCCGGCGCCCGACGAATTCGCCGACGCCGTGAGGACTGGAGTTCAACCATGACGGACGCGCCCGCCCGCAACTGCGGCGAATGCACTTTCTGGGTGAGGCTTCATGAAAAGATCGGCGTGTGCCGCCGCCATGCGCCCGTCTCGACTTGGCGCCCGGAAGAGGTCGCGCATTGGCCGGAGACCCGTGAGGGCCAAGTGTGCGGCGAGGGCCGCGTGCGGGGCGAGGGCCAATTGTGGGGCGAAGGTCTGGTGGCCGCCGAGCAGCCCGGGGCGAAATGCGTCGCCTGCATCTATTGGCGCCGCATGGCGACGGGCATGAACCCGGTCGATCGCGGCGACATGCCAAAAGCCTGGTGGGCGCGCGCGGGGATTTGCGTGCGCGCGGCGCCTCGTCCCTCCGCCGAGCCCGGGCCGCGCGCCTTTTGGCAGGCGACAGGGGATGACGACGGCTGCGGCGACGGCGTCCCCCGGCCGAGCCCGGCGCCCGCAAGTTAAGGCGTTGTTGGCGTTCATTCAAAGCTTGGGCGCAACATCCGCAGGTTTCCTCGCGCCGACGATCTGGCGCATCTGAGAATCCGACGCAGCGAGCACGCCGCCGGCATAGAGCGCCCGCTTGGCCTCGTACATCAGCGCGTCCGCGCGCTTGACCGTCTCCTCCAGCCGCTCGCCGGTGCGGCAAACGGCGATCCCAAGCGCGAAGCTGAGCGGCGCCCCGGCATAGAACTGGTTGTTGAGATCGACCACCTTGCGCAGGCTCTCGACGACGGCGAGACTGCCCGCCTCATCGACGCCCGGCAGCAGCACCGCGAATTCGTCGCCGCCGATGCGCGCGGCATGGGCGGGCGGCTTCATGATTTCGTTGAACGCTTCCCCGGCGCGGCGCAGCATCTCGTCTCCCGCCGCATGGCCGAGATGGTCGTTGACGGCCTTGAGCCCGTTGAGATCGGCGACGATGACCGCGATCGACGGCAACGCCGCTCGCTCCAACCGATTCATCTCGTCGACATAGAACGACCGGTTGTAGAGCTTGGTCAGCACATCGTGCTTGCCGAGAAACTCCAGATAGGCCTCGGCCCGCTTGCGGGCGGTGATGTCGGTGAGCGCGATCTGAACCAGCGACCAGTCGCGCTCGCGCCCCGGCAGCACTGAGAACTGCAAATGCAGATGCAGTTCATCTCCGGTGAGCGAATAATTGACGACCTCGCGCTGCTGGAACAGCTTGCCCTGCCAGAGGTCGATGAGCTGCTCGCGAAAATGCGGCCGCATCGCGTCGCGGAACACTTCGGGAAGCCGCAGCAGAAGACTGGTCTTGTCCTGGGCGGCGAACAATTGCAGCGTATGCCGGTTGACGTCGACGATGCGGATCTCGGCCAGGCAGCGCGTGACGAATTCGGGATGCACGTCGGTGAAGGTGCGGAAGTCGACGACGCCGCATTGCCGCACCTCGTCGAGAAGCCTCTTGATGCTGCTGAAATCCTCGACCCATAGAGACACGGGCGAGTGATCGAACAGCCCGCGCGCGTAGGCCTCGCTGGCGGCGAGCTTGCGGCGCGCTTCCTCTCGCTCCGTCACGTCGTCGATCGTGACCAGCACGCGCGCCCAGTCGGCTTCGTAGCCGGGCAGAATGCGGCCTTTGAGCTGAATGTCGAGCCGACGGCCCGAAAGAGTGTAGTTGACGGCTTGGCTCGAAAATTCCGCGCAGCCGTTCCAGAGCTGCACGAGTTCCTCAAGGTGGCTCATCAGCATGTCGTCGCGAAAGATGCGATCGAGGTTGGCCGTCAGGCGGATGACATCCTCGGCCTCATACATCGACAAGGTTCTCGCGTTGACCCTGACGACGCGGATGAGCCCGGCGCAAGTTCTGACGCGCGCCAAATCCTCTTGTAAAAACTCGCGCAGCGCTGTGACGCCGGCGCGTCGCCAGGCGTCGAACTGGAGCTTGAGCGCGCTGTAGTCTTCCAGCCACAGCGAGATCGGCGTGAGGTCGAACATGTCCGAGGGCGCCGCGTCGATCTCGACGGATATGGCCGCGGCTTTCGACGATGTTCGCATAGAGTTGTTATCGCTCAAGGGTTCAGACGGCGCATGGTTACGCGTCAGCCTTGTGATTTGATTAACGTCTTCGGCGCATGGCGAAAACCGAAGCCGCCGCGGGCGGCTGCCCCCAACTCGATCGCCGACGCGGCGCCAAAATTACGTCAAGGCAAGCCGCGCCATGCCGATCACGCCGCCTCCCTGATCTCATAGACCGTCAGCGCCTCGCTCACGCCGCGCAGCGCCGATTCCCGGGATTGCGTGCGATAGCCGCGCTCGGCCAGCAGCGACGCCACGCCGGGCGTCTCGACCACGCCCTTGGTGGCGAGAATCGCGGTCGGATCGGCCAAGCCCTGCACGCGCGAGGCGATGTTGACGGACTGGCCGAAATAATCCTGCCGGTCGTCGAGCACCACCGCCAGACACGGCCCCTCGTGCAGGCCGATGTTGAGCGCCAGATCCTCGCCGCCGCGCGCCGCGTTGATCTCGCGCATCGCCGCGCGCATGCGGATCGCGGCGCGCAAGCCGCGTTCGGGCGAGGAGAAGGTCGCCATCACCGCGTCGCCGATGGTCTTGACCACCGCGCCGCCCTCCGCCGACACCGCCGCGATCAGCGCGCCGAAATGGCTGCGCACGAGATCGAAGGCGGCCAGATCCCCGACCCTGTCGTAAAGGGCTGTCGAGCCGCGCAGATCCGTGAACAGGAAGGTCAGGCTGGTGATCTTGAACCGCTGCTCGGAATCGAGCGTGCCGTTGCGGTAGATCTCCCGGAAGGTCTGGTTGGAGAACACCCGCGTCGCCGTCAGGAAGGGGCGGCGGCGGCTGTAGACGGCGTGGAACGCGGCGTCCGGCGTCCAGACCGCCGGCAGGATGCGGCGCCGGGCGCGGTTGTCGAGGGCGATACGCACCGGCCCCGGCCGCAATTCCATCGTGCCGGCATGGGCGTGCTCGTCGCTGAACACCAGGCTCAGCGCGCGCCGCTCGTGGGTCTCCTCGCCGGAGACGTCGAGGAAGATCGAGGTATGGGTGACGGGATCGAACACCAGCGCGTGGCCGGCCGCCAGCGTCAGCGACATTGTCGCGCGCTCGCCGGGCGCCATCTCCAGCCCGTCGAGCGTGATGGCCTCCACCATTCGCTCGAAATTGTCCGGCAGGTCGGCGGCGGTGCTCCAGAAGATCTGGCGCGCGTAATCTGGCAGCGACAGCGAATCGGGATCGTGGGCGGCGATGCGGCGCACGCGCGGGTTGACGGTGAACGTCACCTCGACATGGCCGTCGAGCGTCGTCTCGCAATTGGTCGCGCATAGCGAGCAGAAATATTCGGAGCGGTCGAGCGTCTTCAGCGCCGCCGTGGTCTCCAGCACGCCGCCACAGCCGGGGCAAAGCGCGCTCCACGTCATGTCGAACAGGCCCAGATTCGCGGCGCGCACGAAGGCGCCGATCGTCTCGTCCTCGTCGAGCCCGCGCGCCGAGGCGAAGGCCAGCGCGTTCATGCGCGACAGCCGCGCGTCGGGCGCGGTCTCAACCTCGTTCTTCAGCGCCGCCGCAGCTTGCGGCTGCGCGGCTTCCAGAAGCAATGCCCAAAGTGCGTCCGTGTCGGCCATGAGTCCCTCCGGCGATAGAGAAAACTTTGGACCATATATAGAACGAAGGGGGAGAATGGCGACCCATAGCGCGCGTTTTTGCGCTGGCCGCCCCCGTCACATCGGCGGGGTCACGCCGTCCTTGCCATACAAAACGTGGGCCGCCTGCACCGTGCCGTCGGGCTGGCGAAGGCCGGGAACGAAGACGCTCTCTCCGACGTGAAGGTCCGCCGTCGAGCCCGGAACCAGCGTAACGATGGGGATATGGGCGGGGATCTTGATTTTCTTCTCGCCGCCTTTGTATTTCACCGTCACGGTCTGCCCATCGACGCCTTTGACGTCGGTGGCGACGGTCGCGTTGGTCATCTTGTTGGCGCCCGGCAGATCCCAGGGATAATGGCCCTCGCCGACGCCCTTCATGGCGGGCGGGAACACGACGACCTCGACCGATTGCAGGACCGAACCCGGGGCGTCGGTCGTCGCCGTGCCGATGAACACGCCGGGCTTGATGTCGGCGATGGACGCCTTGATGACGCCGGCCACTCCCAGCTTGGCGTCCAGCATCACCGT
>JAJYDD010000371.1 GCA_021777795.1 Pseudomonadota bacterium
GGCGACAAGATCGAATCGAAGAAATTCGCCAACGCCGCCAAGGTCTCGACCGTCCCCGGCTTCCTCGGCGTCATCGAGAGCCCCGAGCACGCCGCCGAGATCGCCGACGAGATCGGCTATCCCGTCATGATAAAGGCCAGCGCCGGCGGCGGCGGCAAGGGCATGCGCATCGCCCATTCGCGCCAGGAAGTGGCCGAAGGCTTCGCCCGCGCCAAATCGGAGGCGAAGTCTAGCTTCGGCGACGACCGGGTGTTCGTCGAGAAGTTCATCGTCAACCCCCGGCATATCGAAATCCAGGTGCTCGGCGACAAGCACGGCAACGTCGTCTATCTCGGCGAGCGCGAATGTTCGATCCAGCGCCGCAACCAGAAGGTGATCGAGGAGGCGCCTTCGCCGCTGCTCGACGAGGCCACCCGGCGCCTCATGGGCGAGCAGGCGGTCGCGCTGGCCAAGGCCGTTGGCTACGATTCCGCCGGCACCGTCGAGTTCGTCGCCGGGCAGGACCGCAGCTTCTACTTTCTGGAGATGAACACGCGGCTCCAGGTCGAGCATCCCGTCACCGAACTCATCACCGGCGTCGATCTCGTCGAGGAGATGATCCGGGTCGCCGCCGGCGAGCCGCTGCGGCTGAGCCAATCGCAAGTGAAGCTCAACGGCTGGGCGGTGGAATCGCGCGTCTACGCCGAGGACCCGACGCGCGGCTTCCTGCCCTCCACCGGCCGGCTCGTGCGCTATCGCCCGCCCGCCGAGGGCGTCCAGGACGGCGTGACCGTGCGCAACGACACCGGCGTCTACGAAGGCGGCGAAATCTCCATTTATTACGATCCCATGATCGCAAAACTCGTCACCCACGCGCCGACGCGCCTTGGCGCCATCGACGCCCAGGCCCATGCGCTCGACGCCTTCTATGTCGAGGGCATCCGCCACAACATCCCGTTCCTGTCGGCGTTGATGCGCCATCCGCGCTGGCGCGAGGGGCGGCTGTCGACCGGCTTCATCGCCGAGGAATTCCCCAACGGCTTTTCGGCGCAAAACCCGGACGGCGAGACCGAGCGCGTCATCGCCGCCATCGCCGCCGCCGTCGATCACGTCATGAACTTGCGCAAGCGCCAGATTTCCGGGCAGTTGCGCGCGCCCGCGACGCTGACCTTCGATCTGGAGCGCGTCGTCGCCTTCGGCGCGACGCGCGTCGCGCTTACGGTGGCGCCGGAAGCGGAGGGGATCGCCGTCGTGTTCGAGGACGGGCGCCGGATGCGCGTCGTCTCGGCCTGGACGCCGGGCCAGCCGGTCTGGCGCGGCCAGATCGACGGCCGCCCGACAGCGGCGCAGGTGCGGCCGCTCCTCAACGGCTTCGAGATCGCGCATGGCGGCGCGCAAGTGGCCGCGCGCGTCTACACGCTGCGCGAATCCGAGTTCGCGGGCCTGATGATCGCGCGCAAGGGCGCCGACAATTCGCGCGCGCTGCTGTGTCCGATGCCGGGTCTGGTCAAGAGCGTGGCGGTGAAAGAGGGGCAGGAGGTCAAGGCCGGCGAGGCTTTGTGCATGGTCGAGGCGATGAAGATGGAGAACGTGCTGCTCGCCGAACGCGACGTGACGGTGAAGAAGATCCTCGCCAAGCCCGGCGATTCCCTGGCGGTCGACGCGGTCATCATGGAGTTCGCCTAAGTCGGCAGGCGCCCCCTCGTCGCGCAACCGCCCAGGGGCCCGCGACGGCTTTTGTTGACGCTGCGATCAAAGCGCTCGACGCGACTCTGCCGTAGGGCCGCGCATTTATGAAACCCAACTGAAGATTCTGCTTGCGGATCCGAAGCAACGGCATACACTTTATTTTGTTTTAAGGGCTGACATTTCCGATTGACTCCCTCGGACGAGTTATTTCAATCGATTCGGGGGAGTCAAATCTCATCTGCGATGCGACCGGCGCCAACGGGGCATTCGCTATCCGATTTAGTTGAATCGAAAGAAAGCTCTGCTTCAGTCTCGCCCGTCGCGCATGCGGGGACGTAGGACTGAAATGAGTTTGCAAGCGCCAGCGTTGGAAACGCGTCCCCCGAGACGGGCGCCTTCGTGGCTGACGCGACCGCTCGACGTGAAGCTGCCCCGCAAAGCGATCGAGATCATCACGCTGTTCCTGGTCGCTTTGTGCGCCGCCTATGTGTTCCTGGCGGCCAAGGCGACGTGGGACGGCAACCAGACCTTCCATTTCGGCGATTTCTTCGCGCTATGGACCTCGGCCGCCATCACCCACGCCGGCGACGCCGCGGTCAATTTCAACGTCGACCTCCTGCACGCCCGGCAGGTCGCGCTGGGCATGAAACCCGACGCCTACAATCCTTTCCCCTATCCGCCGACCTTCCTGCTGGCGCTCGATCCCCTGGGGCGGCTGCCGCTGCATCTTGCCTTCTATGTCTTCATGGTTCCCTCCTTCGCCGCTTATGTGCTGGCGATGTCGGCGGGGCGCTGGCGGGAATGGTGGTGGGCGCTTGGCGCCTGCGTCGCGCCGGCGACGGGCGTCACGCTGATCTCGGGCCAGACCGGCTATCTCTCCGGGGCGCTGATGGTGGCGGGCTTGCGGCTGCTGCCGGCGCGCCCGCTCCTGGCGGGCGTCCTGTTCGGCCTGCTCACCTACAAGCCTCAGCTCGGCGTGCTGATCCCGGTGGCGCTCGCGGCGATGGGCGGTTGGCGGGCGATGGCGGCGGCGGCGGCGACCTTCGCGGCGCTCGCAATCGCTGCGGGCTGCGCCTATGGCTTCAACCTCTGGGGCCTGTGGGCGCATTCGCTGCTCGAATATGCGACCCGCTTCACGCCCGTCGTCGGCTATATGCCGACCATCTACGCCAACGCCATCCTGCTCGGGGCCTCGCGCTCGGTCGCCTGGGGCCTGCAACTGGCGGTCTCGATTCCCGTCGCGGTCGTCGTCTGGCGCGCGTGGCGACAGGGGCCGAGCCCGCAGGCGGCGGCTCTGCTGGTCGTGGGCACGTTTCTGGCCACCCCGCACGCCTTCAACTACGACCTGCCGATGATAACGATGGGCCTGGTGTGGTATTTCGCCGAACGCCTGCGCTCCGAGACGCCGCTCGATGTCGGCGAATGGCTCGCCTTGCTGCTCGCCTTCGCCATGCCGCTCATCATGCTGAGTCTGAAAACGGTCGAAGCGCCGATCAGCTTCGCCCCGCTCGGCCTGATGTTCTGTCTGATCGCCTGGCCGCGCGCGGCGCAGGCGCAGGGTCAGAAAGCCGCCCAGGCGTAAAGGAACAGCGTGTCGTTGCCGGAGGCGTTGTGGGTGCCGCCGGCGCCGGGCGTGCCGATCAACCCGTCGAAATTGCTCGTGCCGCCGTAGAGTTGCAGATAGTGGATATATTGCACGCCGAGCCGCACGTTGAACTGCTTGTCCGGCCCCGGCGCGCCCTTGCTGAACGGCAGATAGGCGGCATCGAAGATGAGCCCGTCGCCATTGGGCGAATTGTTGACGCTGGTCGAGCCCCACAGCCCGGAATCGGCGCTGCCCTGCACGTTGAAATAGCCGGCGGTCAGGCTATAGGTGTGATCGAAGACATAGGCTGCATTGATCTTGAAGGAATTCAGCCAATCGTTCTGATTGGCGGATATGCCCTGCGCGAATGACGAGTTGAGGCGCTGCTTCTCGTAGATATTCGTGGCTTGAACCGTCACGCTGTAGAGATCGCCGTCATATTGGTACTGTGAGTCGACGCCAATATCCAGATATTGGTCGGTTCCGGTGCCGAATACGCTGCCGGGCACGGTTTCGCCATACATGCCGAACGTGCCGACCATCAAGTAATGGTCGCCCCAATGCGGCTCCAGCGCGAGCCGCCAATAGGGCATCGTGCCTTCTTGTGCGTCCGGCGAGGGCCCCGGCTGCATGCCGAACGCCTCCAGCGTGCCGCGGTCGTAGCCGCGATAGGCGGAGAGCTCGGCGTAAAGCATATCGTTCCACCACAGATACGCGCCCGCGCCCGCGACGTTTTGCGCCAGCGAGTCGATATGGGTGCCGGGCACGGAATTGGCGGCGAAGCCGGAGCTTAATTGCGGGAAGCCCCAGGCGTTGACGGTGTTCCAGACGTCCTGAAGGGTCGGCGTGTTGTTGACGGTGACGCCGAAATAGGCGTCCCTGCCGAACAACTGGAAATTCTTGACGTAGCGAACGTCGGAGCCGTCGAACCAGAGCTGCTTGGTGACGGGATCGGTCGAGACCTGGATGAAGGCGCCGAGATCGCCATAGACCCTGCCGGCGTAGAGGCCGGTGACCTGCTGCACCGCCAGATTGTCGTTGGCGCGCAGATTGGGGGCGGGCGGTCCATCCTGGTTTGACGCGGTGTGGGTGAAGCCGGGCATCAGCATCAACGCCAGCGGCGGGATTTTGGAATCGCCGCCGCCGGTCGTGTAGCCGCTCAGCTTGAAGCGGCGGCCGAAGGGCGTGAGTTCGGGAAAGGCGGTGTGGCAGGTCGCGCAGGGCTGCCCCGTCTGGCGCGCGAAGCTGGGGACAGCCTGCGCCGGCTGCGCGCCCGCCGCAACCAATAACGCCGCGCCCGCCGCCGCCAGCGCGGGTCTCCCC
>JAJYDD010000372.1 GCA_021777795.1 Pseudomonadota bacterium
AACGCCGTGCTGCCTTCCGACGTCAATTCCTCCGACCAGATCGAGGACATCAACGCGATGCTCAGCGAGATGGGCATCAGCGTCGTCGAGAGCGAGGAGTCAGAGGAGGGCGAGAAGGAAGCCGAACCCGCCGACGAGGAGGAGGCCGCCGAGACCGGCACCGAGGTCGCCGAGACCACGCGCTCCACCGCCGTCGCCACCCGTTCGTCCGAGCCGTCAGAGCGCACCGACGACCCCGTGCGCATGTATCTACGCGAGATGGGCTCGGTCGAGCTTTTGTCGCGCGAGGGCGAGATCGCCATCGCCAAGCGCATCGAGGCCGGCCGCGAGGCGATGATCGCGGGCCTGTGCGAGAGCCCGCTGACCTTCCAGGCCATCATCATCTGGCGCGACGAACTCAACGAAGCCAAGATTCTGCTTCGCGACATCATCGACCTGGAGGCGACCTACGCCGGCCCCGACGGCAAGAAGACGCCCAAGATCGACATGACGGAGCCGCAGAACGCCGAGGCGCTCGCTGCCCGCATCGCCGAGCGCGCCGCGCCCTCGACCGCGCCGCGCACCCCGCCGGCCGGCTTCGACGCCGACGGCGCGCCGGTGGACGGCTTCGACGATGAAGACGACATGGAGAACGCGGTTTCGCTCTCCGCGATGGAAGCCGAACTCAAGCCGAAAGTGCTGGAGACCTTCGACCGCGTCGCCGAGGCCTATAAGAAGCTGCGCCGTCTCCAGGACCAGAACGTCGAGAACCGGCTGAAGAACGAGACGCTGACGCCGGCGCAGGAGCGCAAGTACAAGCAGCTCAAGAAGGAGATCGTCGCCGACGTCAAGCAGCTCTCGCTGAACCAGAACCGCATCGAGGCGCTGGTGGAGCAGCTCTACGACATCAACAAGCGGCTGATCGGGCTCGACATCCGGCTGATGCGGCTGGCCGAGAGCCACGGCGTGGCGCGCGACGATTTCATCCGCAACTACACCAATTCCGAACTGGACCCGAAATGGGTGCTGCGCGTCTCCAAGCTCGGCTCGCGCGGCTGGCGGGAGTTCGTCGCCGACGACAAAGAGACGATCAAGGATCTGCGCACCGAGATCCAGGGCCTCGCCCAGGAGACCGGCCTGGAGATCCAGGAGTTCCGCAAGCTCGTGCAGATGGTGCAGAAGGGCGAGCGCGAGGCCCGGCAGGCCAAGAAGGAAATGGTGGAGGCCAACCTTCGCCTCGTCATCTCGATCGCCAAGAAATACACCAACCGCGGCTTGCAGTTCCTCGACCTCATCCAGGAAGGCAACATCGGCCTGATGAAGGCGGTCGATAAGTTCGAGTATCGGCGCGGCTACAAGTTCTCGACTTACGCCACCTGGTGGATTCGCCAGGCGATCACGCGCTCGATTGCCGATCAGGCGCGCACGATTCGCATCCCGGTGCACATGATCGAGACGATCAACAAGATCGTGCGCACCTCGCGCCAGATGTTGCACGAGATCGGCCGCGAGCCGACGCCGGAGGAACTGGCCGAGAAGCTGGCGATGCCGTTGGAGAAGGTGCGCAAGGTGCTCAAGATCGCCAAGGAGCCGATCAGCCTGGAGACGCCGATCGGCGACGAGGAGGACAGCCACCTCGGCGATTTCATCGAGGACAAGAACGCGATCCTGCCCATCGACGCGGCGATCCAGAGCAACCTGCGCGAGACGACGACGCGGGTGCTGGCCTCGCTGACGCCGCGCGAGGAGCGCGTGCTGCGCATGCGCTTCGGCATCGGAATGAACACCGATCACACGCTGGAGGAAGTCGGCCAGCAGTTCTCGGTGACGCGCGAGCGCATCAGGCAGATCGAGGCGAAAGCGCTGCGCAAGCTGAAGCATCCGAGCCGGAGCCGGAAGCTGCGAAGCTTTTTGGATAATTGATCTCGCGCGACAATGCCGACGATCTCTCTATTCTTCGGCATTGTCGTGCAGATGTAGCAGATCAGCCTTGATCGAGATCGTAAAAGTCATAGCGTTGAAAGCCGTCGGCGATAGCGCGCTCTGGCTGCGCTTTTCCGATGGGCAGGAAGGCGCGCGCGATTGCTCGGACATTTTGGCGCAGGGCGGCCCGATGGTCGAGCCTCTGCGTGATCCCGCGATGTTCCGGCGCGCGTTCCTATCGTTCGGCGTTCCCTCTTGGCCGAACGGGTTTGATCTCGATGCCATCAACCTCCACATGGAAATGGCCAAGGCGGGCGCGCTAAAGCGGGTGGCGGCCGCACAGCAAACGGTTTTCTTGAACGCTCGGACCGGCTAGGGAAGCTGGCAATGCGCCACAGCTCGAAAGCCCCGCCCATGTCCCTCACCGCCGAAGCCGCCGACCTGCTGACCTCCCTCGGCGTCGCGCGCCACGCCTTCACCGGCGGGGCGCTGACCGTGCGCTCCCCCATCGACGGCGCGCCGCTCGGCGCGTTGCAGGAAACCGCCGACCCCGCCGCTGAGATCGCCAAAGCGGCGCGAGCCTTCCAACACTGGCGCAATGTCCCCGGTCCGCGGCGCGGCGAACTCGTGCGCCTCCTCGGCGAGGAACTGCGCGCCCACAAACAAGCTCTCGGCCGGCTCGTTACGCTGGAGGTCGGCAAGAGCGAATCCGAGGGCCTCGGCGAAGTCCAGGAGATGATCGACATCTGCGATTTCGCCGTCGGCCTGTCGCGCCAACTTTGTGGCCTCACCATCGCTAGCGAGCGGCCGGATCACAAGCTGACGGAGCAATGGCATCCCATCGGGCCGGTCGGCGTGATCTCGGCGTTCAACTTCCCCGTCGCGGTGTGGTCTTGGAATGCGGCGCTGGCGCTGGTCTGCGGCGACAGCGTGATCTGGAAGCCGTCTGAGAAGGCGCCGCTGACCGCGCTGGCGACGCAGGCCATTTTCGCCCGCGCGGCGGCGAAATTCGGCGACGCGCCCGAGGGCCTCTCAACGCTGCTGATCGGCGGGGCCGCCGTTGGCGCGGCGCTGGTTGACGATCCCCGCGTGCCCGTCGTCTCGGCGACCGGCTCGACGCGCATGGGCCGCGCCGTCGGCGAACGGCTCGCGCGCCGTTTCGGCCGCGCCATTCTGGAGCTTGGCGGCAACAACGCGTCCATCGTCACCCCTTCGGCCGATCTCGATCTCACCTTGCGCGCCGTCGCCTTCGCCGCGATGGGCACCGCCGGCCAGCGTTGCACATCCTTGCGCCGGCTCATCGTGCAGGAAAGCGTCTATGACGCGCTGATTCCGAAGTTGAAGGCCGTCTACGCCCGCATTTCTGTCGGCGATCCCGCTCGCGGCGATGCGCTCGTCGGCCCGCTGATCGACGGCCAGGCATTCGAGGCGATGCAGAACGCGCTGGCCGCCGCCCGCGCTATGGGCGCAACGGTGCATGGCGGCGAGCGCGTCGAGGTCAACGGCCCGGCCTCGTTCTATGTGCGCCCGGCCTTGGTCGAGGCGCCAGCGCAGCAAGGCCCGGTCGTCGAGGAAACCTTCGCGCCCATCCTCTATGTACTCAAATACCGCGACATCGACGAGGCCATCGCCTTGCAGAACGGCGTGCCGCAGGGGCTTTCGTCGTCGATCTTCGCCACCGACATGCGCGAAATCGAGCGCTTCTTGAGCGCGCGCGGCTCCGATTGCGGCATCGCCAATGTCAATATGGGGCCGTCGGGCGCTGAGATCGGCGGCGCCTTCGGCGGCGAGAAGGAGACCGGCGGCGGCCGCGAGAGCGGCTCCGACGCCTGGAAAGCCTATATGCGCCGTCAGACCAGCGCGGTGAATTATGGCCGCACGCTGCCTCTGGCGCAGGGCGTCAAATTCGACGTGGATTGAGGCTTGAGGCCCCGCGAAACACGGCGTTTCGCGGGGCTGGATTCAGCGCCTTATTTCGCCAGCGCCTTGTCGGTCACCGCCGTCGTATAGGCGCCAACCGGCTCCTTGGTGATGACGGGGTTGGAGCCGCCGGTCAGCAGCGTCTTCACCGTGCGATCGTAGGCGGCCTTGTCGAGCGCGCCGTTCGTGCCTTCCGTCAGCTTGTTGATCTCGGCCATCATCTGCGTCTGATGATGCTCCGTCTGGGCGCCGCTGGAATCGTTGTCGAGCACGATCTTGACGGCTTCCTTGGGATCCTTGCGCGCTTCGTCCCAGCCCTTCATCGAGGCGCGCACGAAGCGGGCCATCTTATCGACGAAGGCCGGGTCCTTCAGCTTCGGCTCCAGCACATACAAACCGTCTTCGAGCGTCGCCACGCCCTCGTCCTCATATTTGAACACGACGAGTTGGTCAGGCTTGTATCCGGCGTCGATGACCTGCCAATATTCGTTGTAGGTCATGGTGGAGATGCAATCGGCCTGATGCTGGATCAGCGGATCGACGTTGAAGCCCTGCTTCAGCACCTTGACGCCTCCGGGCGAGCCGTCGGTCTTGTAGCCGAGCTTGCCCATCCAGTTGAGGAACGGATATTCGTTGCCGTAGAACCAGACGCCGAGCGTGCGGTTCTTCAGGTCCGCCGGCGTCTTGACGCCAGTCGATTTCAGGCAGGTCAGCTCCAGGCCCGATTTCTTGAACGGCTGGGCGATGTTG
>JAJYDD010000014.1 GCA_021777795.1 Pseudomonadota bacterium
TCTCGGCGTGTCTGGCCACGGCGGAGGCGGCGCGCGGTCTCAGCGCCGGCGTCCACGGCACCACCTTCGGCGGCAATCCGCTCGCCATGTCGATCGCCAACGCCGTGCTCGACGTCGTGCTGGCGCCAGGCTTCCTCGACAATGTCGCGCGGCTCGGATTGCTCGCTAGGCAGAAGCTCGCCGCGCTCGCCGACGCGCACCCTGAGATCATCGAGGAGGTGCGCGGCGAGG
Source organism: Pseudomonadota bacterium (assembly GCA_021777795.1). Taxonomy (GTDB): domain Bacteria; phylum Pseudomonadota; class Alphaproteobacteria; order Rhizobiales; family Beijerinckiaceae; genus Roseiarcus. The sequence goes on from JAJYDD010000014.1 coordinate 232, forward strand.
GGCTGATGATCGGGCTGAAGCTGCGCGTGCCGCCGGGCGATTTCGCCGCGCTGGCGCGCGCGCAACATCTGCTGTCGATCCCGGCCGGCGACAATGTGCTGCGGCTGTTGCCGCCGCTGACCGTCAGCGACGCGGAACTAGACGAGGCGGTCAAGCGGCTCGACGCGGCCTGCGTCGCGGCCGAGGCCAAGCTCGCCAAGGCGGCCGCATGAACGTCGCAAAACCCCGGCATTTTCTCGATCTGCTCGACCACTCGACCGAGACTTTGCGCGCCATCCTGACAGCCTCGGCCGAGATGAAGGCGGCGCGGGCGGCAAACCGCCGCGCCGCCGGGCGCCCGCTGCAAGGCAAGATTCTGGCGATGATCTTCGAGCGGCCCTCGACCCGCACCCGCGTCTCCTTCGACGTCGGGATGCGCGAACTCGGCGGCGAGACCATCATGCTGACCGGCGCGGAGATGCAGCTCGGTCGCGGCGAGACCCTCGCCGACACGGCGCGTGTGCTGTCGCGCTATGTCGACGCGATCATGATCCGCATTCTCGATCCCAACGATCTGGCGGAGCTTGCCGCTTACGCCAGCGTGCCTGTCATCAACGGGCTCACCAAGCAATCGCATCCCTGTCAGGTGATGGCCGACATCCTCACCTTCGAGGAGCGTCAAGGCCCGATCGCCGGCCGCAAGATCGCCTGGGTCGGCGACTACAATAATGTGCTGTCGTCGTGGATCGACGCCTCGGCGCGTTTCGGTTTCGACCTCGCCATCGCCTGCCCCGAGGAATTGCAGCCCCCCGCCAGCCGCATCGCGCGCGCGCGGGCTGCCGGCGCGCGCATCGTCGTCAGCCACGACGCTCAAGCGGCGGTCGCCGATTCCAGCGCCGTCATCTCCGATTGCTGGGTGTCGATGGGCGACGAGGACGCCGGGCGCCGGCACAATCTGTTGGCGCCCTATCAGGTCAATTCCAAGCTGATGCGCCACGCCGCCAGGGACGCGGTGTTCCTGCATTGCCTGCCCGCCCATCGCGGCGAGGAGGTGACCGACGAGGTGATCGACGGGCCGCAGTCAGTCGTCTTCGACGAGGCCGAAAACCGGCTGCACGCGCAGAAGGGCGTGCTCGCCTGGTGTCTGGGAGCCCTGCCGGCATGACCGACGACATCCGCGACGTCTCCGACCTCGCATTGGACGACATTGTAACTCCCTACACGGTCGAGGGCCTTTCGACGCGAGGCCGCGTGGCGCGGCTGGGGCCGGCGCTCGACGCCATCCTCAAGCGCCATGATTATCCGCCGGCCGTCAACAAGCTGGTGGCGGAGGCGGCGACGCTCGCGGTGCTGCTCGGCTCCTCGCTAAAGGAGCAGGGCCGCTTCCAGTTGCAGACGCAGAGCGACGGCCCCGTCAGCATGGTGCTGGTCGATTTCGACGCGCCGTCGAACCTGCGCGCCCTCGCCCGCTTCGACGCCAAGGCGGTCGCGCGGGCGGCTCGCGGCGAGGATCTACTCGGCAAGGGTTATCTCGCCTTCACCATCGAGCCGGACGGCCTGACGTCGCGTTATCAAGGCGTGGTCGAGCTTGACGGGCGCGGGTTGGAAAGCGCGGCCGGCGGCTATTTCGAGCGCTCCGAGCAAATCCCGACGCTGACGCGGCTCGCGGTCGGCCAGACCCTGACGGCCACGGGGCCGAACTGGCGGGCGGGCGGGCTCATCGCGCAATTCCTGCCCGAGAGCGAGGCGCGCCGCCGCCAAGCCGATCTCGACCCCGGCGACGCGCCCGAGGGCTTCGCCCCCGACGACGTTCCCGAGGACGACGCCTGGACTGAGGCCAAGGCGCTCGCCGTCACCGCCGAGGACCACGAATTGCTCGATCCCAGGCTGTCGAGCGAGCGGCTGCTCTACCGGCTGTTTCACGAGCGCGGCGTGCGCGTGTTTTCGCCCACGCCGCTCGCCGACGTCTGCCGCTGCTCGGCCGAGCGCGTCGACGCCATGCTCCACAGCTTTTCGGCCTCCGAGCGGCAGGCGATGGTCGGCGACGACGGCATGATCGGCGTCACCTGCGACTTCTGTTCCGTCAAGCGCATCTTCGACCCCCGAGACTACAAGGCATGAGCCCTGATTTCGCCCAACGCCTCAACGCCGTCGCCGAGACCGTCGAGGCCGCGCTCGACGCGATCCTGGGTCCGGCGCCGCTCGCCGGCGAGATTGCGCGGCCCCAGCGCGTGCTCGACGCGATGCGCTATGGTGCGCTCGGCGGCGGCAAAAGGCTGCGCCCGTTCCTCACCGTCGAGACCGCGCGGGCGCTCGGCGGCGACGCGGCGGCGGCGTTGCGGGCGGGCGCGGCCATCGAATGCGTCCATTGCTATTCGCTGGTCCACGACGACCTGCCGGCGATGGACGACGACGATCTCCGGCGCGGTCGGCCGACGGCGCACAAGGCTTTCGACGAGGCGACCGCCATTCTCGCCGGCGACGGGCTGCTGACGCTGGCCTTCGACATTCTGGCCGATCCCGCGACGCATGGGGACGCCGAGGTGCGCGTCGCGCTCTGTCTGGGTCTTGCCCGCGCATCGGGGCTTGGCGGCATGGTCGGCGGGCAGATGCTCGACATCGAGGCGGAGAGCTCGGCGACGCCGCTCGACGATAACGCCATCCGCCGCCTGCAGGCGATGAAGACGGGGGCGATCCTGCGCTTTGCGGTGGAGGCGGGCGCCATCGTCGCCGGCGCCGATGCGCGCAAGCGTCAGGCGCTATTGCGCTATGGCGAGGCTCTGGGCTCGGCCTTCCAGGTCGCCGACGACATTCTCGACGCCGAGGCGACCTCGGAGCAACTTGGCAAGCGGGCCGGCAAGGACGCCGAGCGCAACAAGGGCACGTTCGTCTCGATCCACGGGCTCGACGGGGCCAAGCGCCTGCGCGACAGGTTCGTCGACGAGGCGATCGCGGCGCTCGGCGAGGCGGGTCTCGCGGGCGAGGGCGACATTTTGCGCGAGGCGGCGCGTTTCGTCGCCGCGCGGGCGAATTAAAGGGAGAACGGAATGAGCGCGTTCAACTGGGCCGATCCGTTCGACCTCGAAGGCCAACTCACCGAAGAAGAGCGGATGGTCCAAAAGACCGCCTTCGCTTACGCCAAGGACCGGCTCGCCCCGCGCGCGCTGGAGGCGTTCCGGCACGAGAAGACCGACGTCGCGATCTTCCGCGAGATGGGCGAATTGGGGTTTCTCGGGCCGACTGTGTCGCCGGAATACGGCGGCTCCGGCCTCGGCTATGTCGCTTATGGGCTGATCGCGCGCGAGGTCGAGCGCGTCGATTCCGGCTATCGCTCAATGATGTCGGTGCAATCCTCGCTGGTGATGGTCCCCATCGAGACTTTCGGTTCGGTCGCGCAGAAGGAGAAGTACCTGCCCAAGCTCGCCACCGGCGAGTGGATCGGCTGTTTCGGCCTCACCGAGCCCGACCACGGCTCCGATCCCGGCTCGATGATAACGCGGGCCAGGAAGGTTCCCGGCGGCTACAGCCTCTCGGGCGCGAAAACCTGGATCTCCAACGCCCCCATCGCCGATGTCTTCCTGGTCTGGGCCAAGACCGACGACGGCGCGATTCGCGGCTTCCTGCTGGAGAAGGGTACCAAGGGGCTGGAGGCGCCGGCGATCCACGGCAAGGTCGGCCTGCGCGCCTCGATCACCGGCCAGATTCTGCTCGATAACGCGTTCGCGCCCGAGGAAAATATGTTCCCCGAGGTGCGCGGCCTCAAGGGGCCGTTCACCTGCCTCAATTCGGCGCGCTTCGGCATCGCCTGGGGGGCGCTCGGCGCGGCGGAAGCCTGCTACGCCACGGCGCGGCAATATGTGCTCGACCGCAAGCAGTTCGGCCGGCCGCTCGCCGCCAACCAACTCATCCAGAAGAAGCTCGCCGACATGGCGACCGACATCGCGCTCGGCTTGCAAGGGTGCCTGCGGCTCGGCCGCATGAAGGAGGACGGACATCCGCCGGTGGAATTGACCTCGATCGTCAAGCGCAATTCCTGCGGCAAGGCCCTCGACATCGCCCGCGCCGCCCGCGACATGCTCGGCGGCAACGGCATCTCCGACGAATACGGAATCGCCCGCCATCTCGTGAACCTCGAAGTCGTCAACACCTACGAGGGCACGCACGACGTCCACGCGCTGATCCTCGGCCGGGCGATCACCGGCATACAGGCTTTCAGCTAAGCCGGCGGGGCGGGAGAGGCGATCGCCATCGCCCAGAACGCGCCCCAGGGACTCCTGGGGTTCTTGGCCAGCGCGACGCCGAAGCGCGTCGCCGATCTCATGCGCAGATTGACGTCGTGCTCGGGCGAGGCGCGCCAGGCTTGCATCGCGTCGGCCGTCGAGAAATAGCCGGCGCAGACGTTTTCGCCGGCCTCCCCCGCGCGCACGCCGGACGCGGCGAGGCGATATTCGAAGCTGCCCTTGACGTCGTGCGAGACTTTATCTTGCGCCGCCATCGCATCGGCCTGGGCTTGCGCCAGCGCCGTCAGCGCGGGGTCGAGCTGCACCGGGCCGAGGCCGGATTTGGCGCGATAAGTGTTGAGCCACGCCAGCGCCTCGGCGGAATCGAGATGCACCGCGTCGAGCTTGCGGCGCGCCGGCGGCGGCCCAAGAACCTCGGTGGCGCAGCCGGCGAGCCACAACGGCGCCAGCAGCGCCGCGCGGCGGGTGATTTCAAATCGCGGCTTCGACGAGGGCGCCGAGCAATCCCGACATCGCCTGGACGGGGGCCTCGACGGCTTCGCTGAGACCATGCCGCTGCGCCACCCAATAGGGATCATTATAGGCAACCTGCGTTGCGCCCTCGGCGTCCTGCCAGACGAGCAGTTTCAGCGGCAGGTCGATGCCCGCCGTCGCCGCCGCCTGCATCAACGGCGTGCCGCCCCTGGCCGCGCCGAATATGATGAGAAAGTCTGGGCGAAGCGTTAGCCCCACCGCCTCGGCGCCGGCGGCATGGTCGATTTCGGCGAAGATCGTCAGCTTGCGGGCGACGATCTCGGCCTTCAGCCGCGCGACGACCTCGGCGGGCGGGCGCGGGCTTGGGGAAATGACGAGACCCTCGACCGCCATAGCGCCGCTCCTCAGTAGATCACCACGCTGCGGATCGATTTGCCTTCGTGCATGAGATCGAAGGCGTCGTTGATCTTCTCCAGCGGCATGGTGTGGGTGATGAGATCGTCGATGTTGATCTTGCCTTCCATATACCAGTCGACGATCTTGGGCACGTCCGTGCGCCCGCGCGCGCCGCCGAAGGCCGAACCTTTCCAGACGCGCCCCGTCACGAGTTGGAACGGCCGGGTCGAAATCTCCGCCCCCGAGGGCGCGACGCCGATGACGACGCTCTCGCCCCAGCCGCGATGACAGCATTCGAGCGCCTGCCGCATGGTGTGGACGTTGCCGATGCACTCGAACGAGAAATCCGCGCCGCCGCCCGTGAGATCGACGATCGCCTGCACGACCTTGTCGCGCCCGACCTCGTCGGGGTTGACGAAATGCGTCATGCCGAATTTCTTCGCCATCTCCTGGCGGGCGGGGTTGAGATCGACGCCGATGATCTTGTCGGCCCCGACCATGCGCGCCGCCTGCACGACATTGAGCCCGATGCCGCCGAGGCCGAAGACGACGACATTCGCGCCCGGCCAGACTTTCGCCGTGTAGACCACCGCGCCGACGCCCGTCGTCACGCCGCAGCCGATGTAGCAGATCTTGTCGAACGGCGCGTCCTCGCGCACCTTGGCGAGCGCGATCTCCGGCAGCACCGTGAAATTGGCGAAGGTCGAGCAGCCCATATAGTGGAACACCTCGGCGCCTTCGCAGGAAAAGCGCGAGGTGTGGTCCGGCATCAGGCCCTGGCCCTGCGTGGCGCGGATCGCGGTGCAGAGATTTGAGCGCTGCGACAGGCAGGTTTTGCAGTTGCGGCATTCCGGCGTGTAGAGCGGAATGACGTGATCGCCGACTTTCAGGCTGGTGACGCTGGCGCCGATCTCGCGCACGATCCCCGCCCCCTCGTGGCCGAGAATGGCGGGGAACTTGCCCTCGGAATCGAGGCCGGAGAGCGTGTAGGCGTCGGTATGGCAAACGCCGGTGGCCATCACTTCGACCAGCACCTCGCCGGGCTTCGGCCCCGCGATGTCGATGGTCTCGATGGTCAGAGGCTTGTTCGCCTCCCAGGCGACAGCGGCGCGAGTACGCATGGGATCTCCTTTAGCGGCGCGGCGTGCGCTGGCTTTTCATAAAGCCCAGCGCCGCGATGTTCCCAACGACGGTGGCGACGGCCAAGACATAGAACGGCCAGACGGCCCAGGCGGGCATTAGACCTTCCGAGCGCGGCTGATACCAGGCCGCGGCGCCCGCGAGCAGAATCGAGAACGGCGCCAGCCCCGCCCAGCCCGGCGACATCGAGAGATCGTTGAAGCGCTTGGCGCTGACGAAATATTGCGCCACCGCCAGCACGATGAGCGCAAAGCCGTAGAACAGCAGATAAGCGTGGACGGCGACGATCGAGGCCGAGATGAACGGCTGCGTCTTGAGGTCGCGCGGGCCGGGCGCGACCGCCCAGGCCACCGCCGTCAACGCCAGCGTGATCGCCACGGGCGCGGCGCTGGCGCGCGCCCAAAGGCCGGGACCAATGGTTCCCTCGGCGTCGCGATAGAGGAACCGGAAACTCGCCATCAATCTCTCAACAGGTCATTGATGCCGGTCTTGGCGCGGGTCTGCGCATCGACGGTCTTGACGATGACGGCGCAATAGAGCGACGGGCCTGGCGAGCCGTCCGGCAACGGCTTGCCCGGCAGCGAGCCGGAGACGACGACCGAATAGGGCGGCACATAGCCGACGTGAACCTTGCCGGTGGCGCGGTCGATCACCTTGGTCGAGGCGGAGATGAACACGCCCATCGACACCACGGAGCCGCGGCTGACCACGACGCCCTCGACCACCTCCGAGCGCGCGCCGATGAAACAATCGTCCTCGATGATGGTCGGGTTGGCCTGCAACGGCTCCAACACGCCGCCGATGCCGACGCCGCCCGACAGATGCACATTGGCGCCGATCTGCGCGCAGGAGCCGACCGTGACCCAGGTGTCGACCATGGTCTTGGCCCCGACATAGGCGCCCAGATTGACGAAGCTCGGCATCAGCACCGCGTCGCGGGCGATGAAGGCGGAATGGCGCACGATCACGCCCGGCACGGCGCGGAACCCCGCCTCGCGGAAGCGGCCTTCGTCCCAGCCGACGAACTTGGAGGGAATCTTGTCGAACCAGGTCGCCCCGCCGGGGCCGCCTTCGACGATGGAATTGTCATTGAGGCGGAAGGAGAGCAGCACCGCCTTTTTCAGCCACTGGTTGACCTTCCAGGACTGCGGCCCTTCCGTCCCCTCGATTTTTTCGGCCACACGCGCGCGGCCGGAATCAAGCAGATCCAGCGCGCGCGCGACCGCGTCGCGCACGTCGCCCTGCGTGGCGGCGTTGACGTTGGCGCGATCCTCGAAGGCGCGTTCGATGAGGGCTTGCAAAGCAGGTTCGGACATGGCGGCGACCGTTGAGGGAAAAGCGCGGCGGTCTTCCCCTCGGCGGCCGCGATTGTCAATGGCCGCCCGCCCGGCGCGGGTTCAAGTCTCCTTAAGGTTGAAAAAATTCAGCGCCCGGCGATTCACCCCCCCGCAAGCCTTGTGGCCGAGTGTGGGGTTCAGGGACGAGCGGCACGTAGCGCCGCCAGCGTCAGGGAGCGTTTCGGATGCCATTCACCGTCGATCGCAGCCGTTCGATCATCAGCGCGATGATCGTTGGCCGCAAAGTCACCGCCATGGACGTCTCCTGGCTGCGCCGCGAAGTGTTCGCCGACGGCGTCGTCACCCGCGAGGCGGCCGAGGAACTCTTCGCCGTCGAGCGCGCCGAGATCGAGAAATCGCCGGAATGGACGGATTTCTTCGTCGAGATGGTGACCGATTATGCGCTCTGGCAGGCGCGTCCGACCGGCGTGCTCAACGAGACGCAGGCGGAATGGCTGCTGGAGCAGGCCGATAGCTGCATGAGCGTCAATGCGCTGGCGGCGCTGGTCAACGTGCTCGGCGAGGCGCATGTCGCGCCGCGCTGGTTCCTGGCGGCCGTGCGCGCCCGCGCCCACCGTCAGTGGAAGGGCCTCGACGCCGCCGTCCCTCCCCTGGCGCTGGCGGGCTGAGCCTCAGCCCAACGCGACGCGAAAGCTCGCCTCGGTCTTAGCCTTGACCTCGTCGAGCGTCACGCCCGGCGCCAGTTCGATCACCGCCATGCCGTCTTTCCCGTGCTTGTCGATGGCGAACACGGCCAGATCGGTGACGACGAGGTCGATGACCTTGGCGCCCGTCAACGGCAGGTCGCAGGCGTGCTTGAGCTTCGGCCCGTCCTTGGCCGAATGCTCCATCACCACGACGATGCGCTTGACGCCGGCGACCAGATCCATCGCGCCGCCCATGCCCTTGACCATCTTGCCGGGGATCATCCAGTTGGCGAGATCGCCGGTCTCGGAGACCTGCATCGCGCCGAGAATGGCCAGATCAATGTGGCCGCCGCGGATCATGGCGAAGCTGTCGGCGCTGGAGAAATAGCTCGTCGTCGGCAGTTCGGTCACGGTCTGCTTGCCGGCGTTGATGAGGTCGGGGTCTTCCTCGCCTTCATAGGGGAACGGCCCCATGCCGAGCATCCCGTTCTCGCTCTGCAACTGCACGGACATCCCCTCGGGGATGTAGTTTGACACCAGCGTCGGGATGCCGATGCCGAGATTGACGTAGAAACCGTCGCGAAGCTCCTTCGCGGCGCGCTCGGCCATTTGGTCGCGGGTCCAGGGCATGGGGATCTCCGTTAGGCGCGCTTGCGCACGGTGCGCTGCTCGATGCGCTTGGGCGCGTCCGGCACATGCACGATGCGCTGCACGTAAATGCCGGGCGTCATGATCTGGTCGGGATCGAGTTCGCCGGCGGGCACGAGATGCTCGACCTCAGCGACTGTCACCTTGCCGGCCGTCGCCATGTTGGGGTTAAAATTGCGCGCCGTCTTGCGATAGATGAGGTTGCCCTCGGCATCCCCCTTCCAGGCGTGGACGAGGCTGACGTCGGCGACCAGGCCCGTCTCCATCACATAGGTTTCGCCGCCGAACTCGCGCGTCTCCTTGCCCTCGGCGACAATGGTGCCGACGCCCGTTTTGGTGAAGAAGGCGGGGATACCGGCGCCGCCGGCGCGGATGCGCTCGGCCAGCGTGCCCTGCGGGTTGAACTCCAGCCCCAGCTTGCCGGAGAGGTAGAGCTGGGCGAAAATCTTGTTCTCGCCGACATAGGACGAGATCATCTTGGCGATCTGCCCGGTCTCCAGCAGCACGCCGAGGCCGATGCCGTCGACGCCCGCATTGTTGGAGACGAAGGTGAGGTTTTTCGCGCCGCTCTGGCGCACCGCGTCGATAAGCGCCTCTGGCACGCCGCTGAGGCCAAAACCGCCGGCCATCAGCAGCATCCCGTCCTTGACGAGGCCGTCCATCGCCTCGGCGGCGCTTGCGTAGACTTTGTTCATCGCGTCACCTCGCGTTCGCGGCCTGATTAGCCGCGCCGGTTGCGAACGGCAAGCCGGCATTGTGGGTATCGGGCATCGCAAGAACGGGTGTCCAGGGCGGCGCGCGTCGCGGCGTGGAACGGGGAAAGGTCTGCCCAAGTTCAAGGAGCGTCGAAGCCAGAGGCTCCCAGGAGGCTCCCATGCGCCCGTTCCTTATTTTTGGCCCGATCGCGCTTCTGCTGGCCACCGCGCCGGCCTCAGCGATGACGGATGACGATTTTCTGCGCTTCGCCATCCAGGGCGATGTCTCCGAAGCGATGCTCGGACGTCTGGCCGGACAAATGTGTGACACAGCGGCGCTGCGCTCGGCTGGGAAGACGATTGAGGGCGATCACGACAAAGCGCGCATGGAAGCCGAAAAGCTCGCCGATTTCAGAGGGATAAAGTCGCCGACGCTCCCCACACCCGACGCCGCCGCGCTGGCGGCCAAACTCAAGGTGCTGAGCGGGGCGGCGTTCGCGCGCGCATTCGCCGCCCACATGGTCAAAGACCATGAGCAGGCGATCGCCGCTTACAAGGCCGAGGCCGGCTCCGGAAAAGGCCCCGTCGCCAGATACGCCCAAATGAGCCTGCCTATGCTCGAAAAGCATTTGCGCATCGCCGAAAACATGGAGAAAACCGGGGGAACCGGCAGCGCCAAATAGGACGCCGGCCGCCCGGCGCGGGGCAGCCCGCGCGAGAGAGCCCTCATGATCCCCATTGGCGTCGTCACCGTTTCCGATCGCGCCTCCGCTGGCGTCTACGAGGACAAGGGCGGGCCGGGCATCGAGGCGGCGCTCGCCGCGATCCTCGCATCGCCCTGGAGCGCCGTGCGTCGGGTGATCCCCGATGAGCAGGCGGTCATCGAGGCGACGCTGATCGAACTCGCCGACGTCGAACGCTGCTCGCTCATTCTCACCACCGGCGGCACCGGCCCGGCGCCGCGCGACGTGACGCCGGAGGCGACGGAGGCGGTGGCGAGCCGGCTGATGCCCGGTTTCGGCGAACTCATGCGCGCCAGAAGCCTGCTGGAAGTGCCGACCGCCATTCTCTCGCGGCAGACGGCGGCGTTACGCGGGCGCAGCCTCATCGTCAATTTGCCGGGCAAGCCCTCGGCGATCCGCACCTGCTTGGACGCGGTGTTCCCCGCCATCCCCTATTGTCTCGACCTCATCGGCGGCGACCGGCTCGAAACCGACCCTGAAGTCTGCAAGGCCTTCCGGCCGAAGGCGTAAGCCCCGCCCAAGCCCGGCGCGTCATCACCGCCGCGAGGGCGGCCGATGAACGTCAATGCGCAAATCTCCGTGGGCGAATGGATCGACAAGCTGACGATCCTGGAGATCAAGCTCGCCGAGATTCTCGAACGCGATAAGCTCGCCAACGTGCGGCGCGAATATGAGACGCTGCTCGCCGCCGCCCCGCCCGACCTGCTGTCGGGCCGCGAGATCGGGCGGCTGCGCGAGCGGCTGAAGGCGGTCAACGCGGAACTGTGGCGCATCGAGGACGAGATCCGCGTCAAGGAGCGCGCCCGCGCCTTCGACGAGGAGTTCATCGCGCTGGCGCGCGCCGTCTATGTCACCAACGACCGCCGCGCCGCGCTGAAGCGCGAGATCAACCGCGTCGCGCGCAGCGGGTTGGTCGAGGAAAAGAGCTACGCCGGCTATTAGCTGCGGTTGGAGGTAAGGCGGGTTCCCTAAGCTTAGCGCGCGTCCACTGATTGCTGCACCGCCGCTATGAAACGCTCGACGCGCCGCGCGTTGGCGCCGAAATCGTGACGGCCGACCCGCGAGGCGGAGCGGATGTCGATTTCCGTCTTAGGCCCCTGGGCGCGGATGCGGATGGCGATGTCGGAGACGAAAGCGAAGAACAGTGAGCGGGTGGTGGCGTCGATATGGGCGTCGCCGTCGCCGCGCAGGTTCGGCGGCGTCGAATCGACGATCCGCCACCCCAGCTCCTTGGCGATGCGCAGCGACATCCGATAGGCCTGATCGGGTTCGAGATCGAGCAGCATCGGCCGGATGCCGGGATAGGCGAGGCGCTGAGCCGCCTCGACATCGGGCCCCGGCGGCGGCGGCGTCCAGGCCGCACGCGCCTCGCGCGCCCGCGTCGAGATCATGTAGGAGGGCGGCGACTTGAAGTCCGTCGTCACCTGATTGATGCGCGGCAACCGCGCCGCCTCAAGTGTGAGATAGGCGGGAAAGGCGATGAGGGCCAGCGCCAGCAGCGCGCCCGTCGCCGCCGCCGGGGTCCCGCGCCGTCCGGTGTTCCAGATTTCCACCGCCCCGGCGCCCGCCAGCAGCAACGCCAGCGCCGCCAGCAACAGCGCGGCGGCGAAGACGGCGAGCGCCTCCAGCGCATCCTCGCCATCGGTGGCGCGCGCCACTGTGATCGCCGCCCCCGCCGTCAGGCAGGCGAAAACGGCGACGCGGCGGCTGACCGCCGCCGCGCGCGACACCGGCTGTTCGAGGATCAGGCGGCGCATGCCGCCCCAACAATCTGGGAATTATTTGCCTTGGCCGCGCCCGACGAACGAATCGTGCGCGCTGACCTGGCCGCTGACCGCGCTGAACACGGTGGGATCGTCGCCGAGCACCGCCGAGGGCATGCAGACGGGATCGCAGGAATAGGATTCGCGCGCGGCGCCGCGCTGAACCACGAGCACCTTGTTGGTGGGGTCGACGTGAATCTGTTTCTCGTCGAGCAAATTGCCCTGCGCGTCGAGCGCGATGAGGTTGGTCTGGCCATAACCCTTGCCCGTGACGACCATCCCGGCGCCGTTCTTCAACGTCGTGACATCAGCGATCGCCGGATTGCCGATGATAACGGTCGCGGTGTTCGTCGGCAATTTGGCGACCTGCGCCTGATCGAGCGTGATGCGCAGGACATCGTCGGACGCCGAGCCCGCAGCGAAGGCGGGCGCAGCAAAAATACCCAGCGCGAGAACGGCGAGACCGAAACGAAACATGACGAGCCCTTATCGAGCGGCAGGAAATCCCTGCCCAAAGGTCAACATGCGATCACTTCATCCCAAATTGGTGAAAGAAGGGTCAACATGGCGCCGAAAGCCCTGAACTTCCCGTCTCACTCCTCCAGCGGGCGGGCTTCCTCGGGCAGCATGATCGGCACGCCATCACGGATGGGATAGGCCAGCTTGGCCGCGCGGGAGATGAGTTCCCCGCGCGCCGGATCGTAGCTCAACGTCGCCCGCGTCACCGGGCAGACGAGGATTTCCAACAGACGCGGATCGACCCGTCGCGGCTCGCGCGCCGGAACGGGAAGCTCCGCGTCGGTCATTAGGCGGCCTTCCACTCGGGATAGTCGGTATAACCTTCGGCGCCGCCGCCGTAATAGGTCTTGCGGTCGCCTTCGGCGAGCGGCGCGTCGAGGCGCAAGCGCTCGACGAGATCGGGATTGGAGATGAAGGCGCGCCCGAACGCGACCATGTCGGCGCGGTTGTCGCGGATCGCCGCGATCGCCATGTCGCGCGTGTAGCCGTTATTGGCGATATAGGCGCCCGAGAATGCGCGCTTGAGCGCGAGATAATCGAACGGGGCCACGTCGCGCGCGCCGCCCGTCGCGCCCTCGACGACATGAAGATAGGCAAGGTTGCGCTGCGTCAACGCCTCGGCGAGCGCATTGAATGTCGCCTGCGGGTTGGAATCGGAGATGTCGTTGGCGGGGGAGGTCGGCGCGATGCGATAGCCGACGCGCGTCGCTGGCCACACCTTCAACACCGCATCGACGACTTCGAGCGCGAAACGCATGCGGTTCTCCAAGGAGCCGCCGTAGGCGTCGGTGCGCTTGTTGGAGCCGTCGCGCAGGAACTGGTCGATGAGATAGCCGTTGGCGCCATGAATTTCGACGCCGTCGAAGCCCGCGCGCCGCGCGCAGGCCGCCGCATGGGCGTAATCGGCGACGATGCCGGCGATCTCGCCGGTTTCCAGCGCGCGCGGCGCCGAGACGTCGGCGAAGCCGCTGGCGATGAAAGTCTTGGTCTTGGCGGGAATGGCGGAAGGCGCCACCGGCGCGCCGCCCTCCGGCTGCAACGAGACATGCGAGATGCGGCCGACGTGCCAAAGTTGCAGGAAGATGTGGCCCTGCTCCTCGTGAACCGCATCGGTGACCTTGCGCCACGCTTCCACCTGCGGGTCGCTGAACACACCCGGCGTCCAGACATAGCCCTGGCCTTGCTGGCTGATCTGAGTCGCCTCGGAGATGAGGAGGCCGGCGGCGGCGCGCTGGCGATAATAGAGCGGCGCGAGCGGGCTCGGCACGGTGTTGGGCTCGATGGCGCGATTGCGCGTCAGCGGCGCCATCGCGATGCGGTTGGGCAGCGTGAGATCGCCAATCGTGACCGGGGCGAACAACGGGGCGGCGTCTTCAGTCATTTTCTCTCTCGGGTTCAAGCGGGAAGGGTCAGCAAGCCGGCGACGCCGGCGTCGGTTCCGAACAGGAGTCGAGCGCCCATTTTGTCCCAGGCGAGCGCGCTGATCGCGCCGTCGCCGGAGGGGCGCACGAGGATCTCGGCGGCGTCGCCGAGACGGCAGAGCAGGATCATGCCGTCGGCGTAGCCGATGGCGACGACCAGCGCGCGGGGATGGCAGGCGACCTCGGTTATGCGATGCGGGCGCACGCCGCATTCGCGCGGCGGCTTGCCCATCGGCCCGTCCTTCTCCTTGAACGGCCAGACGACGCAGGCTTCCGCGCCCGAGGTGGCGAGCCAATGGCCGTCATGCGACCAGGACAGCGAGCGCGATTTGCCGGGATAGCCGGTCATCCGCATGTTGCGCGCGTCCGAAAGCCGCCAGCCGTGCAGCGCGTTTTCCTGCATCGAAGTGACGAGAAAACGCCCGTCCGGCGAGACGGTGGCGTCGAGATGCGAGCCCTTCCACTCCAGGAGCTGCGGCGTCGCATCGGTATTCGGGAACCACAGCGACACGCCGTTGTAGTGGGCGGCGGCGACACGGTAACCCTTGGGCATGAAAGCGAGGCCGCGCGCCGTGGTCGGCGCCGTCCAGCTCTTGACGACGCCCTTGGCGTCGCGCGCGCGCACGGTCTTGCCGACCGACCAGGCGACCGCGCCTTCGCGCGCGGCGAGCGCGTCGATCCATTTGCCCTTCTCGTCGGCCAGCGTCTCGGTCGCGCCTTCCGCCGAGATCGCGACCACGCGGCCATCGTCGCCGCCGGTGAGCCAGCGCTCGCCGTCCAGCGCGGCGCAGAGGATGGCGCCGTCGGGGTGGGCGGCGATGTCGCGCCCGTCGAACTTGACGACGCCATTGGCCAGCGCCAGCGCCGGCGCGTCGCCGACGAAGGCGGCGGCCAGCACGGATTCGCCGGCTTCCAGCGGCGAGACGTGCTCGGTGAGCGAATTGGACGGTTCGGTCATAGCCTCAGGCCGCGCAGGCCGCGAATCCCTTGCGGATCGCTTCCTCGTCGAGGTCGCGGCCGATGAACACCACCTTCGATTCCCGCTTTTCGCCCGGCTTCCAATCGCGCTGCGGCTCGCCGTCGAGCATCATGTGGACGCCCTGAAATACGAAACGCTGGGAATCGCCCTTGATCGCGACGATGCCCTTGCAGCGCAGGATTTTCGGCCCCTCGGTCTGGGTCAACGTGTTGAGCCAGGGCATGAACTTGTTGGGATCGACGTCGCCGTCGAGCCTGGCCGACACCGACTGCATATCCTCGTCGTGATAGTGCTTGAGGCCGTGGTGGTGGTGATCGTGGCCGTGGTCATGACCGTGTTCGTGATCGTGGTCTTCGGCGTTGAGGAAGTTGGGCTCGATGTCGAGGATGCGGTCAAGGTCGAAGGCGCGCCGCTCCAGCACCTCGTCGATCTCGACGTCGCATTTGGTCGCCTTCAGCAGGCGCGCGTAGGGGTTGATGGCGCGGATGCGGGCCTCGACCTCGGCAAGCTCGGCCGGGGTGACGAGATCGACCTTGTTGAGAATGATGACGTCGGCGAAAGCGATCTGGTTCTTGGCCTCCGGGGCGTCCCGCAGGCGGGCCGCGAGCCATTTGGAATCGGCGACGGTGACGACGGCGTCGAGCCGGGATTTGGCGCGCACGTCCTCATCGACGAAGAAGGTTTGCGCCACCGGGGCCGGGTCGGCGAGGCCCGTGGTCTCGACGATGATGGCGTCGAACTTGCCCTTGCGCTTCATCAACCCTTCGATGATGCGGATGAGATCCCCGCGCACGGTGCAGCAGATGCAGCCGTTGTTCATCTCGAACACTTCCTCGTCGGCGCCGACGACAAGCTCGTTGTCGATGCCGATCTCGCCGAACTCGTTGACGATGACGGCGTAGCGCTTGCCGTGCGGCTCCGACAGGATGCGGTTGAGCAGCGTGGTCTTGCCGGCGCCGAGATAGCCGGTCAGCACGGTCACGGGGATCTTGTCGGTCACGGCTGTGGGATCGGACACGAGGGAGGCCTCCGTTGCGGGGTAAGTCGTGCGCGATATAGGCCGCTGCCGCGCGATTGTGTAGGGGCGGCAAGGCGGCGTTAAGCCCGGACGGCTAGGCTGACGCGCCTAACTTCATGCCGGTATGTGGAAATTCCTGCTTGATCCCGTTTTCCAGGCGCTCGCCTTCCTGCTTACGCTGGGGGCGCTCGCTTACGTGGCCTGGGACCTTTACGACGAAGCGCGCGATCCGACGCCCGCTTCGCACTTCCGCGCGCGCCGCCGTGAGCCCGTGCGCGAGGCGCCGCCGCCGCGTCAGCGCACGCATGTCGAGCCCAGCGTCGAGATATGGACCGACGGCCAGGGCGAGACGCGCGGCCGGGTGCGTCGCGGCCCCTGCCGAGGCATGCGGCTCGAAGAAATGAGCCGCGAGCAATGCGAGGCCCAGGCGATCTACGCGCGCAGCCACGATCCCGCCGCCGCCGTGGGGCTCGACACGTTCATCCGCCACAAGTTCGGCACGCAGCGGCGCTACGAGCCGCGCCCGACTGGCAGCCTCACGCGCGCGCAGGCGCTGGCGGAGCTGGGTCTGGCCGAGGGCGCGACGGCGGCCGACGTCAACGCCGCCTATCGCGCGCTCATTAAGAAGCATCACCCTGACCACGGCGGCAGCCACGCCAGGGCGGCGCGGATCAATCAGGCCAAGGATTTGTTGGCGGGGTGAAGCGAACGCGCTTGACGGGCAGAATGGGAATGGGAGCCAGAGGCTCCCGCTCCCGGTTCACCCCGCCAGCCGCTCGGCCGCCATCTTGCGCAGCGAGCCGAGATCCTTGGCGAAAGAGCGGATGCCGTCGGAGAGCTTCTCCGTCGCCATCTGGTCCTCGTTGAACGCCCAGCGGAACGCCTTTTCGTCGAGCTTCATCGGCTCCGGCGGCTTGCCGGGCGCCTTCGGGTCGAGCTTGCGGGCGAGTGCGCCTTCGGCCTTGGCGAGTTCGCCGAGCAGTTGCGGCGAAATGGTGAGCCGGTCGCAGCCGGCAAGCGCCTCGATCTCGCCGATGTTGCGGAACGAGGCGCCCATCACCACCGTCTTGATACCATAGGTCTTGTAATAGGCGTAGATCTGGCGGACCGAGAGCACGCCGGGGTCAGTCTCGGAGGTGTAGGGGCCGCCGCCGGCCTTGACGTGCCAATCCAAGATTCGGCCAACGAAGGGCGAGATGAGGAAGGCCTTCGCGTCGGCGCAGGCGACGGCCTGGGCGAGCGAGAAGATCAGCGTCATGTTGCAGTCGATGCCCTCGCGCTGGAGGACGGCGGCGGCCTGCGCGCCCTCCCAGGTCGAGGCGATCTTGATGAGGATGCGGTCGCGCCTGACGCCGCGCGCGTCATAGGCGGCGATCAACGCCCGCGCCTTGTCGATCGTCGCTTGCGTGTCGAAGGAGAGATCGGCATCGACCTCGGTCGAAACGCGGCCGGGGACGATCTTGGTCAGCGCCGCGCCGAAATTGACCGCCAGCCGGTCCGTCACATCGCCAGGCTTGGCGCCGGCCTTGCGGCCCCAGGATATGGCTTCGTCGACCAGTTCCTTGTAGGCCGGCATCTGCGACGCTTTGAGAATCAACGTCGGATTGGTGGTCGAATCGGTCGGCTTGAACGCTTCGATAGACCCCATGTCGCCGGTGTCGGCGACGACGACGCTCATCTCACGCAGGGATTCGAGCTTGTTCATAGATGGCTCCTGTCGGCGGGGCGCTCGACCCTGCCTGTTTCCTGAGGCGTAAGCAAGGCCCGGGGCGATGACAAGATAACGCGCTCAAGCCTCGCGCTTGTTCCACCGCCCGTTCAGGCCGCCGGCGTCGGCCACAGAGCGGGATCGACGGTGTAGAGTTCCTGCGGCGCCGCCACCCCACGCAGGGCGTAACGGCCGACCGAGAGGAAATCCTGCCGGCGCTGCCGCAACCCGTCGACGAAAGCCGAGGACATCAGCAACGGCTGATCGACCGAGCGGCACATGGACGCGATGCGGCTCACCTCGTTGACGGCGGGGCCGATGACGGTGAAATCCAGCCGCTCGCGGCTGCCGATATTGCCATAGAGCACCCGCCCGATGTGCAGGCCGAGGTAGAAATTCGTCGCCGGCAGGCCCGCGGCCGTGCGCGTCTCATTGAGCTTGGCGACCTTGGCGCGCGCCTTGCCGGCGGCGGTGATCGCGGCCAGACACGCCGCCTGCCGGTCGGCGGCGGGGAAGATCGCCAGCACGCCGTCGCCGATCAACTTCAAGACGTCGCCACCCTGCCAATGGATCGCCGAGACGATCACGTCGGCGTAATCGTTGAGCATCGGGATGAGTTGCTCGGGCGCGGCGGTGTCGGAGATGCGCGTGTAATCGCGCAAGTCCGAGAACCACAGCACGGTCTTGATCTCCTCGGCGACGCCGCGCGCGATGCGGCCCTTGAGCACGCGCTGGCCGGCGTCGCGGCCGAGATAGGTCTCCACCAGCGTATGAGCGATGCGGCCGAGCGACGCCGCCTTCAGAGCCAAAGCCAGCACCGGCGAGAGGCGGCGAAGCGCGTCGATGTCCTCGGCGCTAAACCCATCCGGCGCGTCGCTGCCCCAGGCCGAATAGAGGCAATCGGCGGGGCCAATGCCGCCCTGCTCGCCGAAGCGATCGACGAGCGCCACGACATAAGTGAGGCTCTCGCGCTGAAACATCGACAGGAACGTATTGGCCGCGACCTCGGGATCGGCGAGCCGGTGAACGGTCAGTGAATCGCCGCTCGCCTCCATGCGATAGAACGGCGTGCTGCGCCAACGCTCCAGCGCCTCGCCGTCGCCGGTTGGGCCATATTCGTTGACGACGATCTCCTCCTCGCCCAGCCGCCAGCGGAAGGCGCGGCCCTCGTAGAGCGGGTGCAGCGTGTCGACCAGCACGCGGCCAGAGACCAGCGGCGCGCCGGAGGCGGCGAAGCGTTCGGCGAAGCCGCGGATCAGCGCCTCTTCGCCGAGGCCCTGGAGTCCGGCTTCGGCGAGCCAAGCGTTGAGGGCGATGATGTCCTGTTCGTGCATGGGCGCCTCGCTGTGCGGGGCGATGTAAGCGCGTAGGGCGCTGGCGTCCAAGGCGCGCGTCGCGATCACAAGCGTTTGATCCTGACTAGCGACGCTTTATTTCTGGACCGATTGGTTCCATATGGGGTGCATGACAGCGATCCCTACCCATCGCGCCGCCCCTGGCCGGCCGCGCGAATTCGATCTCGACGACGCCGTGCGCGACGCGCTCGATGTGTTCCGCCAGCGCGGCTATCACGGCGCCTCGATGGTCGATCTGCTGGAAGGCACAAAGCTTTCGCGCGGCAGCCTCTATAAGGCGTTCCCGGACAAGCGGGCGTTGTTCTTCGCCGCCTTCGACCTCTACGCCCGCGAGGCGCTGGAGCGGTTGCGCGAAAAGCTCGCCGTCGGCGACGCGCGCGAGGGCATCCGCACCGCGCTGCTGCACTACGCCCATGTTTCCGCGCAAGCTTGCTACCAGAAAGGCTGCCTCATCACCACCGCGACCGGCGAGTTGCTGCCCGACGACAACGAGGCGCGCGCGCGAGTCGAGGCCTATTACGAGAGAATGCGCGCGCTTCTGGCTGAGGCCGTGCGGCGCGGGCAGGCCGAGGGGCTCATCGACCCGCGCGCCGACGCCGAGGCGCTGGCGCGCTATCTGCAAACTATCATCCAGGGCCTGCGCTTCGTGGCGAAAACCGGCGCGCAGGAGGGCGAGTTGCGTGAGGTCGCGCTCGCCGCCATGCAGGCGCTGCGCCCGCACTGACTTTTCCTCGTAGATTTAGGGACCGAACGGTCCCCAACAGGAGACTCGCATGAGTTCGACCGACGCCCTCATGGCCGCGCCTTGCGTCCGCCCCGATCCCCGGCGCTGGACGGCGCTGGCGATCCTGTTGACCGGCGCCTTCCTGCCGCCGCTCGATTTCTTCATCGTCAATGTCGCGCTGCCGTCCATTCGCAGCGACCTGCACGCCTCCGACGCCGCGCTGCAACTCGTCATGTCCGGCTATGCGGTGGCCTATGCGGTGCTGTTGATCCTGGGCGGCCGGCTTGGCGATCTCTATGGGCGGCGGCGAATCTTCCTCATTGGCCTCGCCAGTTTCGCGGCGGCTTCGGCGCTGTGCGGGCTGGCGTGGTCGGCCAATGCGCTGGTGGCGGGGCGGCTCATCCAGGGGGTCGCGGCGGCGGTGCTCGCCCCGCAGGCCCTGGCCTCGATCCATCACCTGTTTTCGCCGGCCGAGCGGCCCAAGGCGCTGGGGCTGTTCGGCTTCACGCTGGGGTCGGCCTCCATCGTCGGCCAGATTCTGGCGGGCGTGCTCATCGACGGCAGTTCGCTGGGCTGGCGGGCGGTGTTTCTGGTCAATCTGCCGGTGACGGCGGCGGCGATCACAGCGGCGCTGTTCTTCCTGCCCGAGAGTCGCGGCGACCGCGATTCCAGGCTCGACGTCGGCGGCGCCTTGTTGCTGATGGCGGCGCTGGCCGCGCTCGTCGTCCCGCTGATCGAGGGCCGCGAACTCCGCTGGCCGCTGTGGAGCTTTGCGCTGCTGGCGCTGTCGCCGCTGTTGGGCGTCGCCTTCTGGCTCTACGAGCATCGGCTCGTCGCGCGCGGCGGCAATCCGCTCATCCACCCGCACGCCTTCCGCGAGCCCGGCCTGTTGCGGGGGCTGACGGCGACGCTGGTGTTCTATTCGATGGCCTCCTTCTTTCTCATCTTCCCGATGTACGAGGAATTCGGGCTCGGCTTCAGCGCCCGCGCGGCGGGACTGGCGTTCCTGCCCTTCGGCGCCGGTTTTCTGGCGGGCTCGCAATTTGCCCGCTTCGCCGCCGCCCGGCTCGGGGCGCTGGCGGCCTCCGCCGGCATGATGGCGACGGCGCTGGCGATGCTAGCGATGGCGCTGCTCGTGCGCCGGCACGCCAGCCTCGGCGTCGAGCCGGCGCTGCTGGTCATGGGGCTGGGCCAAGGCACGGCGATGCCGGTGATGATCCGCACCGTAATCGACCGCGTCGATGCGCGCTGGTCGGGCCTCGCCTCGGGCCTCGTCAACGCGACCTTGCAGATCGGCGCGGCGCTCTCGGTGGCGATCATCGGCGGACTGTTCTTCAACCGCCTCGACGCCTCGGGCGGGCTGGAGTCCATCGGCGCCGCGTTCAGCTTGTCGCTGGTTTGCATCGCCGGCGCGCTCACAGTCGGGGCGGCGACGATCGCGGGGTTGCGGCGGCGCGCGGCCTAATGTGGGAACCGACGCGCGGCCGGCGCGTTTGGCCCTCGCCCTCGCTGAGGGGGGGCAGATGAGGGTGAATATGCGAAAGACGATTTTGACCGCCGCCGCCGCCGCGATGCTAACGGTCTCCAGCGTCGGCGCGGCCGAGGCCGGCTGCTACCGCTTGGGCCTGACGGGTTATCACTGGTACGCCTCCTGCATCGGTCCGCGCATCATGTATCCGCATCATCGCTATTGCAGTTGGCGTCACGGCTACC
>JAJYDD010000373.1 GCA_021777795.1 Pseudomonadota bacterium
GCGACGGCCGCGCCGACGCCACGCCGCTGGCGCAGGGCCTCACATTGGCGCAGATCGCCCTCAGACTGAAAGAGACCGCCTGATGGCGTATGACTTTATCCACGACGGCGAGGAGATCTATCGCCGCTCCTTCGCGCTCATCCGCGCCGAGACCGATCTCGCGCGCTTCGACGCGATAGAGGAGCGCCTCGCCGTGCGCATCGTCCACGCCTGCGGGATGCCCGACGTCGCCGACGATCTCGAATTCGCCCCCGGCGCGGCGGCGGCGGGCGTCGAGGCGCTGAGGGCCGGGGCGCCGATCTTCTGCGACGCGCAGATGGTGGCGCACGGCGTCACCCGCGCCCGCCTGCCGGCCGGCAACGAGGTCATCTGCACCCTCAGCGCTCCCGGAATCGCCGATCTCGCCAAAAGCCTCGGCACGACACGCTCGGCGGCGGCGGTCGATCTCTGGGGCGCGCGGCTCGAAGGCGCCGTCGTCGCCATCGGCAATGCGCCGACGACGCTGTTTCGCCTGATGGAACTGCTGGAAGCCGGCGCCCCGCGTCCGGCCTGCATCATCGGGATGCCGGTCGGCTTCGTCGGCGCGGCGGAATCGAAGGAGGCGCTGATCGCGTCTGATCTGCCCGCCCTCGTCGTGCGCGGCCGGCGCGGCGGCAGCGCGATGGCCGCCGCCGCCGTCAACGCGCTCGCCAGCGCCAAGGAGTGAGCATGGCCGGCCGTCTCTATGGCGTCGGGCTTGGCCCCGGCGATCCCGAACTCCTCACCGTCAAGGCGGCGCGGCTGATTGGGGCCTGTCCGGTGATCGCCTATTTCGCCAAGGCCGGAAGGCTCGGCCACGCCCGCGTGATCGCCGACCGCTACATTCCCGCCACCGCCGCCGAACTTCCGCTCTATTATCCCTTGACCACGGAATTGCCGTTCGACCATCCCGAATATCTGGCGACGCTTTCCCGCTTCTACGCCGTCTCGACGGCGGCGCTGGCGGCCGAACTGGACGCCGGCCGCGACGTCGCCCTGCTCTCCGAGGGCGACCCGCTGTTCTATGGCTCGTTCATGCATCTGTTCGTGCGGCTGCGCGAGCGTTTCGCTTGCGAGATCGTGCCCGGCGTCACCGGCATGGCCGGCTGCTCGGCCGCCGCCGGCGCGCCGATGACCTGGGGCGACGACGTGCTGACGGTGCTTCCGGGCACCCTGCCCTATGCGGCGCTAGTTGCGCGACTGAAGCAATGCGACGCCGCCGTGGTGATGAAGCTCGGCCGCAATTTCGAGAAAGTGCGCGACGCTTTCGCCGAGGCTGGCCTGTTGGAGCGCGCGCTCTATGTCGAGCGCGGCACGATGGCGGGCGAGATCGTCTCGCCTTTGGCTGACAAACGCGAGGGCGGCGCGCCCTATTTCTCGCTGGTGCTGCTGCCGGGCCAGGGGCGGCGGCCATGAGTGGCGCGCTCTATGTCATCGGCCTCGGGCCGGGGCCGGCCGACTGGCTGACTCCGGAAGCGAGTGAGGCGCTTGAGCGCGTCACCGACGTCTTCGGCTATGGCCCCTATGTCGAGCGCATCGCTCCGCGTCCGGATCTCACGCTGCACGCCAGCGACAACCGGGTGGAACTGGACCGCGCCAGCGCGGCTTTGGCGCTCGCCGCCAGCGGGCGGCGGG
Source organism: Pseudomonadota bacterium (assembly GCA_021777795.1). GTDB lineage: Bacteria > Pseudomonadota > Alphaproteobacteria > Rhizobiales > Beijerinckiaceae > Roseiarcus. Next base: position 1,654 of record JAJYDD010000373.1, read on the forward strand.
TCGGCGTGGTCTCCGGGGGCGACCCCGGCGTGTTCGCGATGGCGGCGGCGGTGATGGAGGCCCTGGAACGCGGGCCAGACACGTGGCGCGGGCTCGATGTCGCGGTGCTGCCGGGCGTCAGCGCCATGCAGGCGGCGGCGGCGCGGCTCGGCGCGCCGCTCGGCGGCGATTTCTGCGTGATGTCGCTGTCGGACAATCTCAAACCCTGGGCTTTGATCGAGCGCCGGCTGATCGCCGCCTGCGACGGCGATTTCGCGCTCGCCCTCTACAATCCCGCCTCGCGCGCCCGGCCGCAGCCGATCCACGACGCTTTCCGCATTTTGCGCGAACGCCGGCCGGCCGAGACGCCCGCCGCCTTCGCCCGCGCCATCGGCCGCGCCGACGAGGCGATCACGCTGACCACGCTGGCGGAGGCCGACCCCGGAATCGCCGACATGAGCACGCTGGTGCTCATCGGCGCCTCGACGACGCGGCTCATCGCCCGTCCCGGCCAGCGCCCGTTCGTGCTGACGCCGCGCAGCTACGAGGCGGCGCCATGAAGCCAGCGCAAGACGGCATCGACATCGTGAAACGTCGTCGCGCCGCTGGCGGGCGGGCGGCGGATCATCAGCACGGGCAGTTGAAGCTCCCGCGCCGCGTCGAGCTTGGCCCTAGTGGCCTCGCCGCCCGCATTCTTGCTGACGACGATCTCGATGCGGCGGCTCGTCATCAACTGGCGCTCGTCGGCGAGCGTGAACGGCGGCCGGGCGAGCACCAACTCGGTGTTCGGCGGCGGGTCATCGGGCGCGTCGATGGAGCGCAGCACATAATGATGCTGCGGCGCGGCGCGGAAGGCGCCGGCGCTCAACCGCCCGACCGTCAGCAGCACGCGGCGCGGCGTCGCGCCCAGCGCCTCGGCGGCTTCGCCCGCGTCGCCGACCTCGCGCCAGCCGGCTTCGAGCCGCCAGGGCGGCCTTGTCAGCACGGCGAGCGCAACGCCGGCTTGCGCGCAGGCGGCGACGGCGTTGGCCGACATTTGCGCGGCGAAGGGATGCGTCGCGTCGATGACGGCCCTTGTGGCGCTCTCGCGGAGATAGCGCGCCAGCCCCTCGATCCCGCCGAAGCCGCCGATCCTGGTCGGCAGCGGCGAGGCGGCGGGGCGCGCGGTGCGGCCGGCAAGCGACAGCGTCGCCTCGATGTCGGGGTGTGCGCTGAGAACGCGGGCGAGTTCGCTCGCCTCAGAAGTTCCGCCGAGCAGGAGCAAGCGCAAGCGAGGTCTCCGGCATGACGCCCTGGCTGACGCTGATCGGGCTCGGCGAGGACGCCGCCCTTTCCCCTGCCGCAACAGAGCGCCTGCGGCAAGCCGCGCTCGTCGTCGGCGGCATCAGGCATCTCGCCTTGATCGGCAAGACCGGCGCCGCGCGGCTCGCCTGGCCCTCGCCGCCGCAAGACGCCTTCCCCGCGATTCTATCCCGGCGCGGCGAGCGCGTCTGTGTGCTGGCAAGCGGCGATCCCTTCTTCTTCGGCATCGGCTCGCTGCTGGCCGAGCTTGTCGAGCCGGGCGAGTTCGAGAGTTTCCCGCAGCCCTCCGCCTTCAGTCTGGCGGCGTCGCGGCTAGGCTGGGCGTTGCAGGATTGCGCGCTTGTCTCGCTGCACGGCCGGGCGCTGGAGCGCGTGATCCCGCATTTGCAGCCCGGCGCGCGCGTGCTGGCGCTGTCCTGGGACGGCGAGACCCCACAGCGGCTGGCCTCGCTGCTTTGCGCGCGCGGCCTCGGCGATTCGCGCCTGACGGTATTGGAGGCGATGGGCGGCGCCCGCGAGCGGCGGCGCAGCGCGACGGCCTGGGAGTTCGACGCCCATGACGTCGATCCCCTCAACACCATCGCTTTGCAAGTCGCCGCCGTCGTCGGCGAGCGGATCGCGCCGCGCGCGCCCGGCTTGCCGGACGATTGGTTCGAGAATGACGGCCAACTCACCAAGCGCGAGATGCGGGCGCTGACGATCTCGGCGCTGGCGCCGCGTCCGCGCGAGCTTCTGTGGGACGTCGGGGCCGGCTCTGGCTCGATCGGCGTCGAATGGCTGCTCTCCGATCCCTCGCTAAAGGCCCTCGCCATCGAGCGCGCGCCCGAGCGCGCCGCACGCATCCGCCGCAACGCTGATGCTTTCGGCGTTCCGCATCTGCGGCTGGTCGAAGGCGCGGCGCCGGCGGCGCTGGACGGCCTCGCCGCGCCCGACGCCGTCTTCATCGGCGGCGGCCTCGCCGACGCGGTGGAACCTTGCTGGGCGGCGCTGAAGCCGGGCGGGCGCCTCGTCGTCAATGCGGTGACAGTGGAATCGCAAGCGGCTTTATCCGGGCTTTCGCGGCGCTACGGCGGCGAATTGCTCCAGGCGCAATTCGCCCGCGCCGAGCCGGTCGGACGGTTTCGCGGGCTGCGGCCGGCGATGCCGGTCCTGCAATGGCGGGCGGTCAAATGAGCGCCGTCGTCGGCATCGGCTGCCGAGCGAGCGCGTCGCCCGAGGCCATCGCCGCCCTGGTCGGGGAGGCGCGTGCGCGGGCGGGGCTGGAATTATCGAGCTTGCACACCGCCGCCGCCGTCGCCGCCCCTGCGCTGGCTGAAGCGGCGGCGCGGCTTGGCCTGCCTCTCTACCGCCATGACGAAGCGGCCCTGGCGGCGGTCGCGGGGCGTGTCGTCTCGTATTCGCCCCGCGTCGAAGCCCGCTTCGGCGTCGGCAGCGTGGCGGAAGCCGCCGCGCTTGTCGGCGCCGGCGAAGGCGCGCGGCTTATCGTGCCGAAATTCAGCGCCGAGGGCGTTTCCTGCGCGGTGGCGGAATCATGACGATCCACTTCATCGGCGCCGGCCCTGGCGCGGCCGATCTCATCACCCTGCGTGGCCGCGATCTCATCGCCCGCTCGCCAGTCTGCCTTTA
>JAJYDD010000374.1 GCA_021777795.1 Pseudomonadota bacterium
GTCGCCGACGCGCACCAACGGCTTCTGGTTGATGCAGGTCGACTGATTGGAACGCTGGAACTTCATCAGCCGATAAATGTCGACCGCAGGCTTGGTTGGATCGGTCTCGCCCATCGCGCGCACGACGATGCGGGTAGCATCGACCTGATCGATGATGCCGGCGCGGCGCGCCGAGATGGCGGCGCCCGAATCGCGCGCGACCACCGCCTCCATGCCCGTGCCGACCAGCGGCGCGTCGGAGCGCAGCAGCGGCACCGCCTGGCGCTGCATGTTGGAGCCCATCAGCGCGCGGTTGGCGTCGTCGTTCTCCAGGAACGGGATCAGCGCCGCCGCGACCGAGACCAACTGCTTGGGCGACACGTCCATGTAATCGACGCGATCGACCGACAGCGACACCACGTCGCCCGCCTGACGGCAGACGATGAGATCGCCCATGATGTGACCCTCCGCATCGAGCGGCGTGTCAGCCTGGGCGACGGCGTATTTCTGCTCCTCCATCGCGGACAGATATTGCACGTCCTCCGTCACCTTGCCGTCCTTCACCTTGCGGTAAGGCGACTCGATGAACCCGTATTTGTTGACGCGCGCGAAAGTCGCCAGCGAGTTGATGAGGCCGATGTTCGGGCCTTCCGGCGTCTCGATCGGGCAGATGCGGCCGTAATGCGTCGGGTGCACGTCGCGCACCTCGAAGCCGGCGCGCTCGCGGGTGAGGCCGCCCGGCCCGAGCGCCGAAAGACGGCGCTTGTGGGTGATCTCGGACAGCGGGTTGGTCTGATCCATGAACTGCGAGAGCTGCGAGGAGCCGAAGAACTCGCGCACCGCCGCCGCCGCCGGCTTGGCGTTGATGAGATCCTGCGGCATGATCGTGTCAATCTCGACCGAGGACATGCGCTCCTTGATCGCGCGCTCCATGCGCAAGAGGCCGACGCGGTACTGGTTCTCCATCAATTCGCCGACCGAACGCACGCGCCGGTTGCCGAGATGGTCGATGTCGTCGATCTCGCCGCGCCCGTCGCGCAGATCCACCAGCGCCTTGACGACGGAGAGGATGTCCTCCTTGCGCAAGGTGCGCTGGGTGTCGGGCGCATCGAGGTCGAGGCGCATGTTCATCTTGACGCGGCCGACCGCCGAGAGATCGTAGCGCTCGGAATCGAAGAACAGCGACTGGAACATGGCTTCGGCCGATTCGATTGTCGGCGGCTCGCCCGGACGCATGACGCGGTAGATGTCGAACAGCGCATCCTCGCGCGAGGCGTTTTTGTCGACCTTCAGCGTGTTGCGGATATAGGGGCCGACGTTGACGTGGTCGATCTCCAGGATCGGCAGCTCGTCGAAACCCTTCTCCAGCAGCAGCGCCAGCATCTTCTCGGTGATCTCGTCGCCGGCCTCGGCGAAGATCTCGCCGGTCTCGGGATTGAAGAGATCCTCGCCGAGGTACTGGCCATTGAGGTCAGCGTCGGTGGCGCGCAGCGCCTTCAGGCCCTTCTCGGCAAGCTGCTTGGCGGAGCGCGCCGTCAGCTTGCGGCCGGCCTCGATGGCGACCTCGCCGGTGTCAGCGTCAATGAGTTCGTTGACGACCTTCACGCCCTTCATGCGCTCGGGATCGTAAGGCACACGCCAACCGCCCTTTTCGCGGGTGTAGATCGCCTTCTTGTAGAAGATCGACAGAATTTCCTCGCCGTCGAGGCCGAGCGCGAACAGCAGCGACGTCACCGGAATCTTGCGGCGACGGTCGATGCGCGCGTGCACGACATCCTTGGCGTCGAACTCGATGTCGAGCCAGGAGCCGCGATAGGGAATGATGCGGGCGGCGAACAACAGCTTGCCCGAGGAATGGCTCTTGCCCTTGTCGTGATCGAAGAACACGCCGGGCGAGCGGTGCATCTGGCTGACGATGACGCGCTCGGTGCCGTTGACGATGAACGTGCCGTTCGCCGTCATCAGGGGCATATCGCCCATATAGACGTCCTGCTCCTTGATGTCCTTGACGGAGCGAGCCTGGGTCTCGGGATCGACATCGAACACGATGAGGCGCAGCGTCACCTTAAGCGGCGCGGCAAACGTCATGCCGCGCTGGCGGCACTCATCGACGTCGTATTTGGGCTGTTCGTATTCGTATTTGACGAATTCCAGTTGGGCGGTCTGCGCGAAGTCCGAAATCGGGAACACCGACTTGAAAACGGACTGCAGGCCCTCGGTCGGACGGCCGCCCTTCGGCGCCTCCATGATGAGGAATTGGTCGTAACTGGCCTTCTGCACCTCGATGAGGTTCGGCATCTGCCCGACCTCTTTGACGTGACCGAAGACCTTGCGAACACGCTTGCGGCCGGTGAATGTTTGCGCCATGTCGCTCCTCATCGTCTTCGCCGGCGGGCCGTTTCGGCCTCTAGCCGGCGATAAGCCCCCGCCGAGGGGTGGCGCCTTTGCGGTCGGCGCCGTGACCGCCGGGGATAACCCCGGTATCTCTTACGCGGCGAAACGCTCCGCGTTTCGCCTATTCGTATCGTGATTCCAAAACGACCAAACGGCCCTGGGCGCGAGCCCGGGCCGTCCGTTGCGCTCAAGGGCTCTCGGGGAGGAGAGCCGCACGCGCTTATTTAAGCTCAACCTTGGCGCCGGCCTTCTCCAACTGGGCCTTGATCTTCTCGGCCTCGTCCTTGGTGATGCCTTCCTTGACGGCCTTGGGCGCGCCCTCGACGAGATCCTTGGCTTCCTTGAGGCCGAGCGCGGTGATCGCGCGGACTTCCTTGATGACCTCGATCTTCTTGTCGCCGGCCGCGGTGAGCATCACCGTGAACTCGGTCTTCTCCTCGACCGGCGCCGCCGCCGCCGCGCCGGCCGGGGCCGCCGCCACTGCAACCGCCGCCGCGGCCGAAACGCCCCACTTCTCTTCGAGCATCTTAGCGAGGTCGGCCGCTTCGAGGATCGTCAGGCTCGACAATTCCTCGACGATCTTTTCCAGGTTAGCCATGTCTGTGTGTTCCTATATGGTTCGAACTTTTGGATTGTGAAGAGCCGCAAGGCTCAGGCTGCGTCTTTCGAGGCGTAGGCCGAGATGACGCGCGCGACCTTGGCGGCCGGCGCGTTGGCGAGCTGGGCGAGCTTCGTCGCCGGGGCGGTGATGATCCCCAGCAGCTTGGCGCGCAGTTCGTCGAGCGACGGCATGGTCGCCAGCGCCTTGACCCCGTCGGGGTTCAGCGCCGTCGTTCCCATGGCTCCGCCCAGCACCACGAACTTCTCGTGATCCTTGGCGAAGGCCATGGCGGCCTTTGGCGCCGCCACCGGATCGCTTGAATAAGCGAGCAGGGTCGGTCCCTTGAGCAAGGGGCCGATCGAGGCGACGTCCGTTCCTTTCAGAGCAATCTGGGCGAGGCGGTTCTTGGCGACCTGAACGGTGGCCCCGGCCTGCTTCATCTGCTTGCGCAAACGTTGCATCTGGGCGACCGTCAATCCGGAGTACTGCGCCACGACCACCACGGACGCCTTCGAAAAGACGTCGTGAAGGGCGCCGACGGCCTCCTTCTTCTCCGCTCTATCCACGTTGCTGTCTCCGGTTGGCGGGGAAACCCCGCCTCCTGCGTCATGTCGCGACCCGAGGCCGCAGGCCCCTCACGCGACGCTTTGCGCCTGTCCCCGGAGCGGGCATGAAGCCCGACGCCGGACAGAAGGTTCGAACCTTTTCGGCCCCGCGAGCGTTATCCGCCCGACGAGCAAAATACGGTCTTCCCCGTCTATGCAGGCTCCCGCGATCCCTCGGAAATCGTGAGATTTCCACATGGGAGTCGCCGAGTATTAAGTCGCTCCAGGGCAAGCCCCAAAGACGACGCCGGCAGTCTCGGACAGAACATGGCCGGAATGGACACGAGGTCGCCCTCGGATCCTCCGGCCTATCCACCGCTCTTCACATTCGATCGACGTGAAACACCAATCGATTGCAAAGGCGGAAGCCATGAATGATCATAGGGGCCCTGTGCGCCGTCAGCCCCACGAAAGGCCCCTTAGCGCCTCGCGCCGCGTCGCACAAGTGGGCGCCTGCAATTTTCCCGTGGATTGCGCATCGGCCCGGCGGGCGCTGAGGCGCGAGGACGTGTCGCACAAAATTTAACCAACTCGGCGAGGCTTGAGGCGCCGTCGTCGCGTCATGGAAATGTATTATTGTTTGCGTCGCGGGGCGCTGATAAGGACCGCCGCGCCTGAGGGGGCGTACGGGGTTGCGGAATGCAGGGCAAGATGAAGATCCTGGCGGGCAATTCCAACCCGCAGATCGCCGAATCCATCGCCGCTTATCTCGGCGAACCGCTCACCCGCTGCCATGTGCGGCGCTTCGCCGATCTTGAAATCTTTGTGGAAATCCTGGAGAACGTGCGCGGGCGCGACACGTTCATCGTCCAATCGACCTCCTACCCCACCAACGACAATTTGATGGAGTTGCTCATCATGATCGACGCGCTGCGGCGCGCCTCGGCGCAGCGCATCACGGCGGTCATCCCCTATTTCGGCTACGCCCGGCAGGATCGTAAGCCCGGTCCGCGCTCGCCGATCTCCGCGAAACTGG
>JAJYDD010000375.1 GCA_021777795.1 Pseudomonadota bacterium
CAGATCGGTTCGGCGTTGGGCTCCAAGCTCGGGGTCAGCCTGCAACTGCGGCGGCAGGATTTGCGCACGCTGCTCGGCGCCGGCGCGGCGGGCGCGATGGCGGCGGCCTTCGGCGCGCCGCTGACCGGCGCGTTTTACGCCTTCGAACTCGTCATCGGCGCCTATTCCTTAGGCAATGCGGCGCCGGTGCTGGCGGCGGCGGTGGCGGGGCGGCTGATGGTGCACGTGCTCGGCGGCGCGCCCTATTCGATCCAGGCCCCGCCGGTGCCGACCTTCGGGGTCGAGCAGCACATCGCCCTGGTCGGACTCGGGCTCGTTTCGGCGCTGATCGGCGTCGGCGCGATGCGCGCGGCGGCGGTGGTGGAGCGGCTGTTCCGGGCGGGGCCGCTGCCGGCCTGGGCAAGGCCGGTGGCGGGCGGCGCCATCGTCGCGGTGCTGGCGACGCTGACGCCGCAAATGCTGGGCGCCGGGCACGGGGCGCTGGCGCTCGACAGCGGGCGCAACCTTTCCGCCCTGGCGTTGGTGGCGCTGATCGCGTTGAAACTGACCGCCTGCCTGGTGTCGCTGGCCAGCGGCTTTCGCGGCGGCCTGTTCTTCGCCTCGCTCTATATCGGGGCTCTGATCGGCAAGCTCTACGCGCTGATTATGGCGGCGGCGCTGCCGGAACTGCATCTTAACGCGACCGCTTGCCTGTTCGCGGGCATGGCGACTCTGGGATCGGCGATTGTCGGCGCGCCGCTGACCATGACGTTTCTGGTGCTGGAAAGCTCCGGCGATGTGGCGGTGGCGGGGCCGGTGCTGGCCGGCTGCATCGCCGCCCATCTGACGACGCGGGCGATTTTCGGCTATTCGTTCTCGACCTGGCGCTTGCACCTGCGCGGCGAGAACATCACCGGCGCGCATGACGTCGGCTGGGTGCGCTCGATCCTCGTGGTGAGCATGATGGACGCCAAAGTGGGCTCCATGCCGGAGGAGGCGTCCCTGGCGGCGTTCCGTCTCGCGCATCCGCTCGGCAGTTCGCATTATGTGGCGCTCGTCGACCGGCAGGGACACTATCGCGGCCTCGTCGCCACGGCGGAGGCGCATGCGGCGGCGCAAGAAGACGAACCTGTCGCGAAACTTGCGCGCCTCGCCGACGTTACTCTCAAGCCCGATCAGAATATTCGGGAGGCGCTCGACGCCTTCGAGGCGTCGGGCTCCGACATCCTCGCCGTGACCAACGGTGACGGCGCGGTGGTGGGAACCTTGGGCGAAGCTTACACCGCGCGGCGTTACGCCGCAGCGGTCGATCGGGCGGCGAAAGGCGTGCTCGGCGGCGGCTGAGGCGTTGCGGGCGATGCAGCGGCGCTACACTGGGGGCACGCCTTGCGCGGGTTTGGCTCGCGCCTTGCTTCGGAGAGCGAAAGGGGCTTGCGCAGCGTCCGCGTTTGGGATTTCCTGTCAGCCAAGAGGGCGCGACCTAGCAAAAGCGGGCGTGATTCCCTGGCCGCACCGGCGAACTCAAGGCCGCTTTCAGAGGGCCTTTCCGGGCGGGCCGCCGCCATAGACGGGTCCCACCGCGGCGACTGTACCAACTTGGGACAAAGTTTAACCTTTTATTAGGTATTCAATCCCACGTTGAACTCAGGAGAAGGATGATTACCATTTCGGAGCTAGAGATGAACGCCACGGCGGCTACGGCTTTCGCAAATCCTTCGAGCGCGGGACAGCGCGAAATCAAGAACTCGAACGTGTTCGGGCTCTTCTCATCTGCTTATGCGCGCGAACGGCGCGTGGCCATGTCGTTGTCGGAATATCTGGACGGCTGCCGCGACGACCCCTCCATGTACGCCAGCGCCGCCGAGCGCATGATCGCCGCCATCGGCGAGCCCAAGGTGGTCGACACCTCGAAGGATCCGCGGCTCGGGCGCGTCTTCCTCAACCGCACGATCAAGATTTATCCAACCATGACCGGCTTCTTCGGCATGGAGGACACCATCCAGCGCGTCGTCAGCTATTTCCAGCACGCCGCGCAGGGTCTGGAGGAGCGCAAGCAGGTGCTCTATCTGCTCGGCCCCGTTGGTGGCGGCAAATCCTCGCTCGCCGAGCGGTTGAAGGCGCTGGTTGAGACGCAGCCGATCTATGTGCTGGCGGTCGGCGACGAATTGAGCCCGGTGTTCGAATCGCCGCTCGGCCTGTTCCGCCCGGAGACGATGGGCGCGTTGCTGGAGCGCCAGTACGGGATTCCGGCGCGCAAGCTGACCGGCATCTGCTCGCCCTGGGCCACCAAGCGGCTCGACGAACTTGACGGCGACATCTCCAAATTCTCCGTCGTCAAGCTCTACCCGTCGCGGTTGAAGCAGATCGGCGTCGCCAAGACCGAGCCCGGCGACGAGAACAACCAGGATATTTCGGCGCTCGTCGGCAAGGTCGATATCCGCAAGCTGGAGACCTATTCGCAGCACGATCCCGACGCCTACAGCTATTCCGGCGGCCTCAACCGCACCACGCAGGGCCTGTTGGAATTCGTCGAGATGTTCAAGGCGCCGATCAAGGTGCTGCACCCGCTGCTGACCGCCACTCAGGAGGGCAATTACGCGGGCACGGAGAACCTCGGCGCCTTGCCTTATCAGGGCGTCATTCTCGCCCATTCCAACGAATCGGAATGGGAGCAGTTCAAGAACAACAAGAACAACGAGGCGTTCCTCGACCGCATCTGCGTGGTCAAGGTGCCCTATTGCCTGCGCGCCACCGAAGAGGCGATGATCTATCATAAGCTGCTGGAAGGCAGCGACCTCGCGGGCGCGACCTGCGCGCCGGAAGTGCTGGAGAGTCTGGCTCGCTTCTGCGTATTGTCGCGCATGAAGGAGCATCAGAACTCGCCGCTCTATTCGAAGATGCGCGTCTACAACGGCGACAATCTGAAGGACACCGATCCCAAGGCGAAATCCATTCAGGAATATCGCGAGGCGGCCGGCGTTTCCGAGGGCATGAACGGCATCTCGACCCGCTTCGCCTTCAAGGTGCTGTCGGAGACGTTCAACTACGACAACGAGGAGATCGCCGCCGATCCCGTGCATCTGATGTATGTGCTCGAACAGGCGATCAAGCGCGAGCAATTCCCCAAGGAGATCGAGGACCGCTATCTCGATTTCATCAAGTCGCTGCTGGCGCCGCGCTATGCCGAGTTCATCGGCCGCGAGATCCAGAAGGCCTATATCGAGTCCTACAGCGAATACGGGCAGAACCTGTTCAATCGCTATATCGCCTACGCCGATGCGTGGATCGAGGAGCAGGATTTCAAGGACGCCGACACTGGCCAGGTGTTCGACCGCAAGATTCTCGATGCGGAGCTTTCCAAGATCGAGAAGCCGGCCGGCATCGCCAACCCCAAGGATTTCCGCAACGAAATCGTCAAGTTCGCGCTGCGGGCGCGCGCCAACAACGCCGGCAAGAACCCGTCGTGGACGTCCTACGAGAAAATCCGGGAGGTCATCGAGAAGCGCATGTTCAGCCAGGTCGAGGAACTGCTGCCGGTTATCAGCTTCGGCGCCAAGCAGGACACCAAGACCGAGAAGCAGCATGGGGAGTTCCTCGAACGCATGAGGTCCCGCGGCTACACGGAACGCCAGGTTCGCCGGCTGGTTGAATGGTACATGCGCGTCAACAAGGCCGGGTGAGCGCGTTTCGAGGACTAACCGATGCCCCAGTTCATCGACCGTCGCCTCAATCCCCGCGACAAGTCGCTCGGCAATCGCATGCGCTTCCTCAAACGGACGCGCGCACGGATCAAGGAAGCGGTCGATAAGGCGGTGCGCGAACGCACCATCGGCGACGCCGCCAAGGGGGGATCGGTCTCGATCCCCTCGGACGGCATCAACGAACCGATGTTCCATGAATCCGATTCCGGCGGCGACCGGCAGCGCGTGCTGCCCGGCAACAAGGAATTCGTCTCCGGCGACCGCATCGACAAACCGAAAGGCGGACAGGGCGGGCGCGGCCGGCAGGGCGCCAAGGACGGCGATGGCGAGGATACCTTCACCTTCGCGCTGACGGAGGAGGAATTCCTCGATCTGCTGTTCGAGGATCTGGAACTGCCGGACCTCATCAAATCGTCGTTGAAGGACGCCAAGCTCGCCGAGCCCCGGCGCGCCGGCTTTTCCAACGACGGGCTCATTCCCAATCTCAACGTGCTGCGCACGATGCGCCAGAGCCTTAGCCGCCGGCTGGCGCTGCGGCGACCGAGCCGGCGCGAGGTCGAGAAGCTCGAAGCCCGTCTCGCCGAAATCGCCCTGTTGCCGGAGAGCGAGGCGCTCGTTGAGGAAAAGGCGCGCGTCGAGGAGGAGTTGAAGCGGCTCAAGCGCCTGCAAAAGGCCATTCCCTTCATCGACCCCATCGACGTGCGCTACAGCCGCTTCACGCGGGTCGTCGTGCCGCGCGCCAAGGCGGTGATGTTCTGCCTGATGGATGTCTCGGCCTCGATGGGCGAGCGCGAGAAGGATCTCGCCAAGCGCTTCTTCATCCTTTTGCACCTGTTCCTGAAGCGCAAATACGAG
>JAJYDD010000376.1 GCA_021777795.1 Pseudomonadota bacterium
CCGGCCGCCGTCTCGCCGGAGCCACCGCCGCCGGCCTGGCTGACGGCGCCCGCGCCGCACGAGGTCGCCTATGCGCCGGCGTCGCCGTCGCGCCGGCTCGCGGGCGAAGTGACGCCGGAGCGGCTGGCGCGGCTGGAGGAGGGCCGGCTGGCGCATCGCCTGCTGCAAAGCTTGCCGAACCTGCCCCCCGAGCGTCGGCGCGCGGCGGCCGAGGCGTTTCTGGCGCGTCGCGGCGCGCTGCTGTCGCCGGAGCGCCGCGCCGGTCTGGTCACGCGGGCGCTGGCGTTGATCGAGGCGCCGGCATTGCGCGCGCTGTTCGGTCCCGGTTCGCACGCCGAAGTTCCGTTCGTCGCCGCGCTCGCCCGCGCGGATGGCGAGGCGGTTCTCGTGCCCGGTCGCATCGACCGGCTCGGCGTCGAGGGCGGCGTCGTCTGGATCGCCGATTTCAAGACCGGCGCGGCGGTCATGCGGCGCGAATACCAGCGCCAGCTCGCGCTCTATCGCGCGGCGGCGGCGCCGATGTTTGGCGGCGCCGAGGTCCGTGCGATTCTGCTTTGGATTGACTCAGGCGGATTCGAAGAATTGGACGCCTCGACCTTGGACAAGGCCTTCGAGGACTGGGCGCGGGAAGCACCTTCGCCATCTTAGCGACTCATTTACCCGACAACATTGCAACCATGACGATATGGGGAAATCGGGGGCTGGCCGGGGTCGCGGCGTCAGCGGCTTTGGCTTTCGCCTTTGTTGGCGCGGCGGAGGCCGTAACGATGGTGCGCTATGCGCATCCGGTCTTTAAGCACGGACACAAGGTGCTCTATCATGGCGCCTGGCGCGGCCACGGCCATGCTAGCCACAAGAGCGCGGACGACGACAGCGATGCGACGCCGACCAAGGCGGCGAGTTCTTCGTCGCACGAATTCATCGTGCTGGTCGACACCGACGACGCCACTTCGCTGCGCATGGCGACCGAACTCGTGAACGCCGCCAAGGCGGCGGGGCTGAAGGCGCGCGCCTGGGCCGGCAAGACCTCTCCCAGCGCGCTCGCCCATTTCGTCGCCACGGATGGCGGGGATTTCATGGTGACGGCGATCGACGCGCTGGCCGCCGATCCCAAGGCCTCGGATCTGCGCGCCAAGGCGCCGCTGGCGGCGCGCCTCGCCAACGAGCCCCTGGTGGTGATCGCGCGCGCCGGCGTCGACGACGTCAAGCAACTTGACGGTCGCCCGGTCTCGTTCGGCGCGGCCGACGGCGTGGTCGACGACAGCGGGCAGGCGCTGTTTTCCAAGCTCGGCGTAGCGCCGAAGATCGTGCACGAGGAGGTCGGCGCGGCTTTGGCGGCGCTGGCGGCGGGCAAGCTCGACGCGATGCTCGTGCTCGGCGCCGATGAATCGCGCGCCGTCAACCAAGCCGCCAAGAGCGGCAAGCTCCACGCTTTGGCGCTGCCCTGGCGCGACGGTCTGGCCGGCCATTATGCGCCCGCGCGGCTGAACGGCAAGGACCTGCCGCATCTGGTGGCCGCCGACGCGACGGTGAATACGATCAGCGTGCCCTTCGGGCTGGTCGCGGTCGATGCGGCCGACGGCTCCGAGCGGGCCGATCAAGACGCGCCCTTCGTCGCGGCGCTGTTCGAGCGCCATCAATCGTTGCTGTCGGCGAGCGCCGATCCGAAATGGCGCGAAGTCAACTTTATCGCAGAGGCCGATTGGCCTCGCCTCGCCCCGACCCGAGACTGGATCGACAAGCACCCCGCCGCCGCCGACCCGGCGCTGGTTGAGTTCCGAACCAAGGCGAAAACGGCCGCCGCCGATTCGGGGGCGACAGCCTCGGCGATCGCGGATAAGCTGTACGGGGATCTTCTGCGTTCGGGGGACGCGCAGCCATGAGGGAGGCGGCGCTGTGAGTATTCTTGTCAAGGCGGCGTTGGGCCTCTTCGCGGGCGTCGTCGCTGGTGGTCTCGGGCTGGCGTTCGTGCCTCGGGTGGCGCCCAATGCGCTGCAACCTCGCCATGCGGTCGAAAAGCCGCAGTTCGTCGCCGCCGCCGCCTCGCGCGAGGCCCCTCGCGCCGCCGCCGTGGCGGTCGCCGCCGTGGCGACGCCCGCGCCGGCCAAACCGGCCGCCGCGCCCGCCACATCTGTCGTCGGGCCTGCGAAACCTGTAGTCGTGGCGTCCCCTTTAAAGACGGCCGAACGCGCGCCGCCGAAGCCGGCGCCAATCGCCACCTCGGTTGCGCCAATCGCCACCTCGGTCGCCGTCGCTTCGCCGGCGCCGACCCCGTCCGCGCTGGCCGCCCACGCATCCGCCCCACCCAATGAGGTCGCGGCGCGCTGGAGCGTGCAAGGGCTGGAAGCTCTCGCTAAGGGCGATCTCGCCAGCGCCCGCCAGTTTCTCACCCGCGCCGCCGAGGCCGGCGATCCCCGCGCCTGGGTGGCGCTCGCCGACACCTATGATCCCGCGATGCTTAGCAAGCTCGGCGTCGTCGGCGCCCCCGGCGACGCGCAGCGCGCGCACGATTATCTCGTCAAGGCCGCCGCCGCCGGCCTCGTCATCGCCAAGGAGCGCATGGTCGCCGCCGACCAGAATTAAGGAACGGCGCGCCTGAGCCCTACGGTCCCTGGATGAACTGGCGCGCTTCGTCGCGTAGCGCCTTGCGCGAACCGTTGCGCATGTAGAACATATGCCCGCCCGGATGGACCGACAGCGTCAGCCGCTCGGGCCGCGCGAAAGGCGGCAGGCGGTTCAACTCCAGCGCCGAGGCGAAATAGGGCGCCTGCACGTCGGTCAGGCCGTGCTCGACGAGCACGCGAAACCCAGGGTCGAGCGCGAGGTCCTGGGCGAGATCGCCTAACGCCTCCGGCGGGTCGAGGCTGCGACCCCAGCGCCAATCGCGCGACACGACTTCGTTGAGCGTCTCGTAGAGATCGTCGATCCGCCAGCCGAGGCGGTCGCGATAGAGCGTCGTCATCGCGCTGGTAAAGGCGGGCACGAAGCCCGGCAGCACCGGGTCTTGCGCATGCGGCCAATCCGGCGCGGTGGCGCCAGCTGTCAGCGTCGCGTCGTAATAAGCGACTTTCGCGTGAAGCTGGCGGCCTCTCGCGCGCAAATAATCGGCCTCGCTGAGATCGCCGCCATAAGGACGCACGGCGTCCTCCGGCAAGCCCGTGAGCGCGGCGACCCGCGCTATTTTGCGCGCTGTCGCCGCCTTGTCGCGCGGCCCGGCGAGCCAGTCGGCGAGATATTGGCCTTGCGCATAGGCCTCGACGTCGGCGAGGTCGGCTCGCGTGATCGGCCCTTTCGCCTCGCGCGCCGCCGCCGCATAGGAGGGCAGGCGCGTCAGAAAGGGAAAGGGATTGTTGAGCCCCTCGGAAAACGGGCCGAAATCCAGCACCGGCGAAATCAGCGCGACGCCGCTGAGGCCGACGCCGTAGCGGCTGGCCAGAACCTTGGCGATCTTCGGCGCGCGGAAGCCGCCGTAGCTCTCGCCGACGATGAATTTCGGCGAGCCCAGCCGGCCCTGCGTCGTGAGCCAGCGGCGGATCGTATCAGCGAGGACGTCGATGTCGCCGTCGACCGACCATAGACCGGCCTTCTGCGTCGCCTTGGCGTCGTGCGGGCGGCTGTAGCCGGTTCCCGGCGGGTCGAGGAAGACGAGATCGGCGAAATCGAGCCATGTCTCCTCGTTGTCGACCAGCGCCGGTGGCGTTGAGGGGGCGAGCCCCTGCATCGGCAGGCGCCAGGGGCCGATGGCGCCCAGTTGCAGCCAGACCGAGCCCGCGCCGGGGCCGCCGTTGATCGCGAACACGATCGGGCGTTTCGCTGCGTCCTGGCCGTCGAGGAGATAGGCGACATAGGCGATTTCGGCGCGCGTCTTGCCGTCGGGATCGGGAATCCGCACCGCGCCGGCGATCGAGTGGAACGGCAGGCAGCGCGCCGCCAAAGCCAAGCGTTGCGCGCGCGTCGCGTCGGGTGGCAAGCCCTTTCCGGCCTCGGCCTGGGCCGACGGCGGGGCCGCTGCGGGCGCGGGGCAATCGGCCCGCGCGACGACGGAAAGCTTCAGCGCCAGGCAAGCCGCGACGGCGAATGAGCGAAGCGGCATGACGATTCCCAAAAAAAGATGCGCGCCGCGGAGGCCGCGCGGCGCGCAAGGTATCAGATCCGGGGAGGACGGATCAGTGGGCGTGTTCGGCCCGGCGCTCCGCCGCGAAGGCGGGGGCGACGACCGGCTCGGCCGCTGCGGTTTCGAAGGGCGCGATCGCGCGCGCGTAGAGCGCGAACTCATGCGCCACCAGCCGCCGGCAGGCCGCGGTCAAGCCGGAAGCGTCGGCGATCTTGCCGTCGCGATCGAAAACGATGAGCGAATGGTCAGCGGCGAGGCGCAGAATCTTGCGCGCCTGGCTCGCCGACAGGCGGTAGCTGGCGCCGATCTCCTTGTGCGAGGGCACGCGCTTGCCGCGCCCCCAGGCGTCCGCCACCGAAAACGCGGTGGCTATGCCGCCATCGAGCGCGCAAACGGCGCGCAGCGCTCCGTCG
>JAJYDD010000377.1 GCA_021777795.1 Pseudomonadota bacterium
GCCACCGCGCGCGCCGGCGCCGCCTTCGGGGCGAAGCGCGGCGCGGGCGGCGTCACCACGGGGGCCAATTGCAGCGGCTCGTTGAGCGGCGCGCCGAAGGGCGGGCTCGTCTCGTCGAGCCAGGGCGCGCGCGGCGGCGGCGCGGGCTTGGCGGGCTTGCGCGGCCGCAGCAACAGCCGCGTCAGGGCGCCTTTGACGACGTAAAGAGAATGGATGGCCGCGCCGAGGGAGACCAGAGCAAAGCCCGGTTCGCCCTCACGATCGTCGTCCTCCACATCGACCGGCGCCGGCGCGCGACGGCGCGGCGCCTCGCCGACGGGCTCGCCGGCGGCCGGCGGATGGGCGAAGCCATAGCCGGCCGAGGCGGTGAGCGAGAGAATCGCGGTCGCCGCCAGAGCTATCCCCACGCCCATCATCTCTATGCGCGCGCCCGCGAAAATCTTGCGCGGAATCCACACCACGGCGTCGCCGACGACGCCGCCAAGGCCGGTCGGCAAAGGCCAGCTCGCGGGGGCCGGCAGCAGCGCAGCGAAACCGCAGGTCGCCGCCGTCCCCGCCATCAGCAGCAGCACGCGCGGCGAAATGCGGCCGATGCGCCGCTCGGCGACCAGCCGCCAGCCCCAGGCCGCCGGCGCCGCCAGCGCCGCCGCCGCGCCGACGCCAAGGAACTGCATCAGCAGATCGGAGACGATCGCCCCGCTGCGCCCGAGCCAATTATGCGGCGCCATCGATGTCGCATGGGTGAGGCTTGGGTCGTCGACCGACCACGACATCAGGGACACGCCGGCGCCGGCGACCAGCGCCAGCAGCGCGACGCCGCAAACCTCGGCAAGGCGCCGCTTCGGCCCCTCGCGCAAGGCGTCGGGCAGACGATCGAATAGCGTGAAAGTCGTCGTACGCATCCCGAAACCCAGCGCCGCGGCCCCAGGCGCGAGCGTCTGGCGCTAGGCTAGGGCGCGCGGGTTAATGCCGACCTAACCTTAACGATTGGCTGCCGCCGCGACGCCTGACGCCGAAGCGTCATCGGACCTTCGTCCCTATGTCGTCCGCCTGCCCCATTTTGCGCCCGGCCCTTGATTTCAGGGCGGGGAGCACAATCACTATGACTCATTCCAGGATAATTGCGGGCGCATCCAGTCTGGCGCTCGCCGTGGCCCTAGTGGCGGCGTTGACCAGCGCCGCCCGCGCCGACGCCGACGACGTCTTTCAACCCGGCAATCTCATCGTCAGCCGCAGCGTCTTTCCGGCGAATTTCAACGCCGTGACCGCTGGCGTGACGCAACTGCCGCCCCACTGCGTCGCGCCCAATTGCGTCACCGCCGTCGCCGGCTCCGCCTATCCTTATGTGTTCAACAACGCCCCCGTCGACGGCAGCTTCGGCCTCACCTCGCAGATCTTCCTCGACGAGTTCTCCCACCAGGGCCAGCGCTTGCGCACGCTCGAAGTGCCCAACAGCGCCGAGTCGGGGATCAGCCCCGGCGCCGACCAGATGGTGGGCAGCTTCTCCTCGAAATCGGAGCTGGCGCTCAACCTTTCCGCCGATGGGCGCTACATCACGTTCAACGGCTACCTGACTTCGGTCGGCGCCCTCGACGTCTCCAACTCCAACACGCCCGGCGTCGTCGATCCCACCAATGCGGTTCCGGGCGCTGTCTATCGGCTCGTGGCGACGATGGACGCGCATGGCCACTTCCACTTCACAAAGACCAACGCCTACAGCGGCAACAACGGCCGCGCGTCGATTTGGGAGAACGCCAACGGCTACGACGAACTGCTGATGGCCGGAAACGCCGGCAACGGGTCGAACCCGCAGCCGGACGGCGTCCTGCTCGGCGCCGGCGCGCAGATCGAGACCCCGACCTCCCGCCCGCTCGCCGAACAGCCCGATCCCGGCCTGCCGACGCCCGTCGGCAGCTTCAACGTTACCGAACTCGGCGACAAAGCCGAGAAAAAAGCCGGCAAGGACAACAATTTCCGAGGCCTTACGGTGTTCAACAATGTGGTCTATTTCACCAAGGGCAGCGGCGGCAAAGGCGTCAACAGCGTCTATTTCATCGACACCTCGGGCCTCGATACAAACGGCAAGCCGAAAGCCTGCCCCAACGGCGTCGGCGTCCCCTCGCCGTCGGCGGGTCTGCCGTACCGGCCGATGAACTTCCAATTCGCGGCGCTCCCGACCCTCGGCCTCTACCCCTACAATATGTGCGTCCTGGCGGGCTTCCCGACCGCCCCCGGCAAGACGACGACCGCCTTCCCGTTCGGCGTCTATTTCGCCAATGCGACGACGATGTATGTCGCCGACGAGGGCGACGGCTCCAACGCCTACGCCAACGGTGTCTATAGGGACGCCGCGGCCTCCAAGACCGCCGGTCTCCAGAAGTGGATGTTCGACGCGGCCAAGCGCCAGTGGAAGTTGGCCTATACGCTCCAGGCCGGGCTCGGCCTCGGAAAGCCCTACAAGGTCGCCAAATATCCCATGGGCGAAAACACGGCCAGCAACCTGCCCTGGGCGCCGGCGACGGACGGCCTGCGCAACCTGACCGGTCGCGTCAATCAGAATGGGATGGCGACCATTTTCGCCACCACCTCGACAGTGAGCGGCAGCGGCGACCAGGGCGCCGATCCGAATCGGCTGGTCGTCATCAAGGACCAGGTCGCCGCGATGAGCCCGCCGCGCGGCGAGCATTTCGTCATTCTGCGCACGGCCAGGTCCGGCGAGGCGCTGCGCGGCGTCTCCTACACCCCGGGAACGGGCGCGCGCGGCGTCGATCACGACTGGGCGATGGGATCGGCTGGCTGGCAAGACTGACAAGCGAACCCCCTGGAGCGCGACCCGTCGCGCTCCAGGCAAGCTTTGCGGGCCCGCCGGTGAAATTTTCATAATAAAGCGCTATTTTTTGCCAAATGAACGCAAAATGAACGACGTGTTCAAGCGTCGTTCAGACGAGAACACGTATCTATATCTCCATCAACGACGAAGTTGATACAAGATTACAGGAGAATAGATCATGGTCTCTCTCAGCAACTTTCGCAAATTCGCCATCGTCTCTACGGCGCTGATCGGCGTTCTCGGCTTCGCCGACGCGGCTTCGGCCGCGACCTTCGCGCAGACTCATACCCGCCGCGCCGAGGTCAATCATCGCCTCGACCACCAGTCGCAGCGCGTCGCCCGCGCCGAGGCCTCGGGCGCGATCTCGCCGGCCAAGGCGGCGCGGCTGCATCGCAGGGACCACCAGATTCGCCGCGAGGAGCGCACGATGGCTTCGCTCCACCACGGCCACATCAGTCGGGTCGAGCGGCGCGCGCTCAACCAGCAGGAGAACGGGGTCGGCAACAAGATCCAGTGAGGCTGGGCTCCCGCGCGCGCCTCAGGCGCGCGCGGCCGCCAGCTTGACGCCGAAGCCCAGAAACACCGCGCCCGTCAGCCGGTCGAGCGCTTTCACCACCCGCGGCTCGCGCAGCCGCCGGCCGAGCGGCGCGGTCAACGCGATGAGGGCCGCAAACCAGATCAGCGCCAGCGCGGCGTGAATGACGGCCAGCAGCAGCGAGAACGCCGCGACATTGACGTTCGCCGGAATGAACTGCGGCAGAAAGGTCGCGTAGAACACGCCGACCTTGGGATTGAGCACATTGGTCAGGAAGCCGCGCCGCAAGGCGTCGCGCCACCCTTTCGCGGCGAGGCTCGCGGGCGCCAGCGTCGAGCGCGGGCGCAACAGCAGCCGCAGGCCAAGCCAGACGAGATAGGCCGCGCCCGCCCATTTCAACGCGGCATAGGCGGCGCCGGAGGCCGCCATCAGCGCATTGAGCCCGAAGGCCGCGCCCGCCCCCCAGACCATCAATCCCGCAGCGACCCCCACGGCCGCGCCGGCGCCCGCGCGCGGGCCCTGCGCGGCGCTGGCGCGCAGCACGATGGCGGTGTCGACGCCGGGCGTGATCGTCAGCAGGCCAGCGGCGAGGACATAGGCGGCCAGCGCGACGAACATGCGGGCGCCCTCACATGAAGCGGAACAGGCCGGTCATGATGTTGCTGAGGAAGTCCGGCTCCGCGCCGCCGGTCGGCGTGGTGCGGGAGACGAAGTCGAACACGTGGCCGTCCTTCATGCCGTAATTGGCGATGCGGGAGACCTTGCCGTCCTTGGCGAAATAAATCGCCAGCACATGCTGGTCGGTGGTCGAGGCCTGCATGAAGGCGAGCGGCCGACGCTCCTTCTGGCCGATGTAGTACCAGGCGTCGCCGCCGACGGTCGAGGTTGTCGAGGGCGTGCCCATCAGGTTCAGGGCCTCGCGCTTGTCGGTCTTGCCGACCTGCACCTTTACGAGGCTCTGTTCGTCGATCTGATAGCCACGATCGAAGTCGCCTTCGTAGCCGATGCAGCCCGACAGCGGGGCCGCCAGCGCGATCACAAAGGCCGCGAGCCTCATTTTCCCGTAAATGCGCATCGACGACCCCATTGCGAAGCGAAGCTCGGACTGCCAGATTCCACCGCGTAACGGAAGCGCG
>JAJYDD010000378.1 GCA_021777795.1 Pseudomonadota bacterium
TCAGCGTCGCGGCGGCGGCGCTGGCTGAACTGGAAGCCGCGCTCGTCGATCCCGAACAGGCCGACGATATGGAAGCGATCCTGGAGCGGTTCGGCGAGGCGCAGCATCGCTTCGAGGAACTGGGCGGCTACGCCCTGGAGGGGCGCGCCCGCGAGGTGCTGGCCGGCCTCAACTTCTCCGAGGAGATGATGGACGGCGATGTCGGCGCCCTTTCCGGCGGCTGGAAGATGCGCGTCGCGCTCGCCCGCATCCTGCTCATGCGCCCCGACGTCATGCTGCTCGACGAACCGAGCAACCATCTCGACCTCGAAAGCCTGATCTGGCTCGAAAACTTCCTCAAAGGCTATGACGGCGCGCTGTTCATGACCTCGCACGACCGCGAATTCATGAACCGCATCGTCAACAAGATCGTCGAGATCGACGCCGGCGCGCTCAACACCTTCTCCGGCGATTACGAGTTTTACGAACAGCAGCGCGCCCAGAACGAAAAGCAGCAGCAGGCGCAGTTCGAGCGCCAGCAGGCGATGCTGGCCAAGGAAATCAAATTCATCGAACGCTTCAAGGCCCGCGCCTCGCACGCCGCGCAGGTGCAAAGCCGGGTCAAGAAGCTCGACAAGATCGAGCGCGTCGAGCCGCCCCGGCGCCGGCAGGCGGTGCAGTTCGATTTCCCGCCGGCGCCGCGCTCGGGCGAGGATGTCGCCAGCCTCAAGGGCGTGCACAAGCGCTACGGGTCGAAGGTTATCTATGAGGGGCTCGATTTCCAGGTGCGCCGGCGCGAGCGCTGGTGCGTGATGGGCGTCAACGGCGCCGGCAAGTCCACCCTGCTCAAGCTCGTCACTGGCGCGGCCGAGCCCGACAAGGGCGATGTCGCGCTCGGAGCGAGCGTGAAAATGGGCTATTTCGCCCAGCACGCGATGGACCTGCTCGACGGCGACCGCACGGTGTTTCAATCGCTGGAGGACAGGTTCCCGCAGGCCGGACAGGGCAGCTTGCGCACGCTCGCCGGCTGCTTCGGCTTCTCCGGCGACGATATCGAGAAGAAGTGTCGGGTGCTATCAGGCGGCGAGAAGGCGCGGCTGGTGATGGCTGAGATGCTGTTCAATCCGCCCAATTTCCTGGTGCTGGACGAGCCCACCAACCATCTCGACCTGCTGACGAAGGAGATGCTGATCGCGGCGCTGGCCCAATATGAGGGCGCGATGCTGTTCGTCTCGCACGACCGGCACTTCCTGGCCGCGCTCTCCAACCGGCTGCTGGAGCTGACGCCGGAGGGCGTTCACAGCTACGCTGGCGGCTACAGCGAATATGTCGCGCGCACCGGCCATGAGGCGCCGGGGCTGCACGCCTGAGCCAGCGGCTTAAAGATTTCGTTTTGTTTCCCGCTTCACTTTTCCCTCATCGCGACCATTCCAGGTTTGCTGCGCTGCAATATGCGGGCTATATGCACAGCATCACCTGTTTTGACCGATCCGATTTCGCCCACGCGCCGCATTGCGGAAGGGGCGCGGGGAAGCCGATGCGCGACCATTGGAGCTGTCGCCGCTCATGCTGGAACTGACGTCGCCGAGCGCCCTCGAAGTCCGCCGGCCGAACTATCGCGTCACGGCGCTCATCATCGCCAGCGCGCTGTTCATGGAGCAGCTCGACTCGACCGTGCTGGCGACCGCCCTGCCGACGATGGCGCGCTTTTTCGACGTCTCCGCGCCGCATATGAGCGTGGCGCTCACTTCCTATCTTCTGAGCCTGGCGGTGCTGATCCCCGCCAGCGGCAGCGTCGCGGACCGCTTCGGCGCGCGCACCGTGTTCTCCACCGCGATCGCGGTCTTCACGCTGAGTTCGATTCTTTGCGCGCAGGCCCATAGTCTCGGGCTTCTCGTGCTCGCGCGGCTGCTCCAGGGCGCGGGCGGCGCGATGATGATCCCCGTCGGCCGATTGGTGCTGCTGCGCAGCGTCGACCGCGCCGACCTCATATCGGCGATGAGCTGGTTTCTGGTGCCGGGGCTGATCGGCCCGATTCTCGGGCCGCCGATCGGCGGAATGATCGTCACCTATCTCGATTGGCGCTGGATCTTCTACATCAACGTGCCCATCGGCGTCCTCGGCTTCGCGCTGACCTGGGCGTTCATTGAGAACACGCGCGTCGAGACGCCCCAGCCCTTCGACCTCTGGGGCTTCTCCCTCTCTGGCGTCAGCCTCGCCTGCTTGCTGTTCGGCTTCGAGACGACGAGCCGGGGCGTCGGCGACGCTTCGCTCGCCTTCGGGCTGATCGGCGCCGGCCTCGTCAGCGGCGCCGCTTATGTCGTCTACGCCCTGCGGGCGCGGCGCACGACGCCGATTCTCGACCTGACGTTGATGCGCATCAAGACCTTCCGCGTCTCGGTGATCGCCGGGGCGCTGTCTCGCATCACCCAGGGCGCGCAGCCGTTCCTGCTGCCGCTGATGATGCAGATCGCCTTCGGCATGTCGGCGGCGCAAAGCGGCCTTCTCACCTTCGCGACCTTCTGCGGCTCGCTGATGATGAAGGGTTTCGCGGGGCCGCTGCTGCGGCGCTTCGGCTTCCGCAACGTGCTGATATGGAACGGGCTGCTTTCCAGCGGGCTCTACGCGACTTGCGCCGCCTTTCGGCAGAGCTGGCCGCATTGGTCGCTGTTCGCGGTGCTGGCGGTCTGCGGCTTCTCGATGTCGCTCCAGTTCACCGCTTACAATACGGTGGCCTATGACGACGTGCCGCCCGAGCGCACGGCTTCCGCCAACAGCTTCTATACGACCTTCCAGCAGTTGATGCTGTCGTTTGGCATCTGCACGGGCGCGCTGGCGCTGACGCTGTCGAAGAGCCTCTTCGGCCATGCCGAGGCCAGCGTCGAGGATTTCTCGGCGGCGTTCCTGGTCGTCACGGCGATTTCGCTGCTGGCGGCGCCGGTATGCCTCGCCTATCCCCGCGACGCCGGCGCGGCGATGACCGGGCGTGGTCGCGAGCGCGAGGAGATGGAGGCGGGCGCGACCTGAAGGCCCGCGTCCTTTCATTGACAAGGCGAGCGCAAGGCCTCATATGCGTGGCGTTGCATCGCAACACGAGGCGCTCTGGCGGCGTGAAACGGCCCTATGCCGAAAAGCCAGCTTTCCTCCCATAATCCTTGAGTGGCGGCCGATTACGCGGGCTGTCCTCTGTTTCGCGGCGCTCCCGGCCTTTCGGCTGGGCAGTCGCGCTTGAAAGATAACCCGTGACTCAATTTACCGATCTCGGCCTGCCCGAGTCGCTGTTGCAAGCCGTAACCCACGAAGGCTACACCACCCCCTCCCCCATCCAGGTTCAGGCCATTCCGCCGCTGCTGCAAGGCCGCGATCTTCTCGGCATCGCCCAGACCGGCACCGGCAAGACCGCCGCTTTCGCTCTGCCGATCCTGGCGCGCATCCTCGCCGACCGCCGCCGCCCGGCGCCGGGCATGGTGCGCACGCTCGTCCTCGCGCCGACGCGCGAACTTGCCGCCCAGATCGCCGACAGTTTCCGCGCTTATGGCTCCTTCATGCGGCCGGCGCTTCAGGTCGGCGTGGTCGTCGGCGGCGTCTCCGCCCGCCCGCAGATGGACATGCTGGCGCGCGGGATCGAAGTGCTGGTCGCCACCCCCGGCCGCCTGCTCGATCTTCTCTCCACCCGCCGCGACGCGCTGTCGAAGACAGAAGTGCTCGTGCTCGACGAGGCCGATCACATGCTCGATCTCGGCTTCATCATCCCGATCCGCCGTATTGTCGCGATGCTGCCGAAAGCGCGCCAGACCCTGCTGTTCTCGGCCACCATGCCGAAGGAGATCGCGGGCCTCGCCTCCGTTCTGCTGCGTGATCCCGCCCAGGTTTCGGTCGCGCCGGTCGCCACCACCGTCGAAAAAGTCGAACAACGGGTCATCTTCGTGAACGCCGCCGCCAAGCGCGATGTGCTGACCGAACTGATGCGAGACGTCGCCGTCGAGCGCGCCATCGTCTTTACCCGCACCAAGCATGGCGCCGACCGGGTCGCCCAGCATCTGGAGAAGGCCGGCGTCGGCGCGCAGGCGATCCACGGCAACAAGAGCCAGAACCAGCGCGTGCGCGCGCTCGAAGGCTTCCGCCAGGGGACGACGCGGGTGCTCGTCGCCACCGACATCGCCGCACGCGGCATCGATGTCGAGGGCGTGACGCATGTCTTTAATTTCGAACTGCCGGACGTGCCGGAATCTTACGTCCACCGCATCGGCCGCACCGCGCGCGCCGGCGCCTCGGGGCAGGCGATTTCCCTGTGCGACAACGGAGAACGTTCGTTGCTGCGCCAGATCGAAAGGCTGACCCGCCAGACCCTGCCCTTCATCGACCGGCGCGACGTGGTGGGCTCGCCCGTCGAGGCCGAGGCCGAGCGTGCGCGTCCCGGCCGCAGCGCCGAGGGCGCCCGACGCGGCCCGAGCCATCGTGGCGGAAACCCCGGCCGTCCGGCCAGCGCCGCTCACGCCAGCGGTAAGCCCGCCG
>JAJYDD010000379.1 GCA_021777795.1 Pseudomonadota bacterium
AATCTGTTCTACGGCCACGGCCTGTCGCAGATGCTGACCGCCGCATCGCTGAAGCAGGGGCCGGGCGCGACGGTCTTCGCCTATCACGTCACCGATCCCCAACGTTACGGCGTCGTCGCCTTCGACGGGGCGGGCCTGGCAACCTCGATCGAGGAGAAGCCGGAGGCGCCGAAATCCTCCTGGGCGGTGACGGGGCTCTATTTCTATGACGAGCGCGTTGCCGGCTTCGCCAAATCGCTGAAGCCGAGCCCGCGCGGCGAATTGGAGATCACCGATCTCAACCGGCTCTATCTGGAGCGCGGCGAACTGACGGTGGAGAAGCTTGGCCGCGGCTTCGCCTGGCTCGACACCGGCACGCCGGATTCGCTGGTGGAGGCCGCCGAGTTCATCCGCGCGCTGGAGAAGCGGCAAGGCTTCAAGGTCGCCTGTCCCGAGGAGATCGCGTTCAACCAGGGCTGGATTTCGCGCGAGGGCGTGCTCAAGCTCGCCGAGAGCTATAAGGGCGATTACGGGGCCTATCTGCGCCGCTTGGCGGAGTAAGTGACCGGCTTGACAGAGAGGCCTGCGGTGGGCCTTCCTGCGAATGATAAGTTTCACGGGAGGGACTATGACCGCGCTGAGCTATGTGAGCGGTCCCAGCGAGGAGCCGCTGCTGGGGCTGACCATCGGCCAGGCGCTGGCCCGCGCCGCCGAGACCTGGCCCAACCGGCCTGCGCTGATCTCGCCGAGCCACGGCGTCCACTGGACATGGCGCGAGTTCCGCGCGCGGGCGCGCAACCTTGCCTCGGGCCTGCTGGCGCTGGGGCTGACGCGCGGCGAGCGCATCGGCTGCTGGTCGCTCAACCGGCCGGAATGGGCGCTGACGCAATTCGCCGCCGCCGAGGCCGGCCTCGTCTTTGTCACCCTCAACCCCGCCTATCGCCTGCACGAATTGCAATATGCGCTGACCAAGGTCGGTTGCGCGGCGCTCGTCACCGCCACAAGCTTCAAAACCAGCGACTTCATCGGCATGGTCAACGCGCTCGCCCCGGAACTGGCGCAAAGCCGGCCGGGCGCGCTGAAGGCCGACGGCCTGCCGGACCTGCGCATGGTCATCCAGATCGGCGAGACCGCGCCGGGCGCGCTGGCTTTCGAGGCTGTGGCGAAGGGCGCGCCGGACCAGTTCGCCGCGCTCGACGCGTTGGCGCCGGAGCTGCAATTCGACGATCCCGCCAATATCCAGTTCACCTCCGGCACCACCGGAAGCCCCAAGGGCGTGACGCTGTCGCATCACAACATCCTCAACAACGGCTATTTCACCGGCCGCGCCATGCGTCTGGCGCCCGAGGACCGCATCTGCATTCCCGTGCCGCTCTATCACTGCTTCGGCATGGTGATGGGCAATCTGGCCGCCGTCACCCTGGGTTCGGCGATGGTCTATCCCGGCGAGGGTTTCGATCCGCTCGCCACCTTGAAAACCGTCGAATCCGAGCGTTGCACGGCGCTCTACGGCGTGCCGACGATGTTCATTGCGGAACTCGATCATCCCGAGTTCGAGCGCTTCGATCTCTCCAGCCTGCGCACCGGCATCATGGCCGGCGCGCCTTGCCCCATCGCGGTGATGCGCAAGGTTGTCGAGCGCATGCACATGCGCGACGTGACCATCGCCTATGGCATGACCGAGACGAGCCCGGTGAGCTTCCAGAGCGGGCTCGAAGATACGATGGAGCGCCGCGTGACCACCATCGGCCGCGTGCATCCGCATGTCGAGGTCAAGATCGTCGACAAGGAGGGCCGCGTGGTTCCGCGCGGGACGCCGGGCGAGCTTTGCACGCGCGGCTATTCGGTGATGTCGGGCTATTGGGGCGAGGCGGAAAAGACCCGCGAGTGTAAGGACGCCGCCGGCTGGATGCACACCGGCGATCTCGCGGTCATCGACGCCGAGGGCTACGGCAACATCGTCGGCCGCATCAAGGACATGGTGATCCGGGGCGGCGAGAACCTCTATCCGCGCGAGATCGAGGAGTTCTTGTTCAAGCACCCCAAGGTGCAGGACGTGCAGGTGTTCGGCGTCGCCGACGCGCGCTATGGCGAGGAGCTATGCGCCTGGGTGCGCGTGCGCCCCGGCGAGACGCTGACGGCAGAAGAAGTGCGCGGTTTCTGCCAGGGCCAGATCGCGCATAACAAGATCCCGCGCTACGTCGAGTTCGTCGCCGAGTTTCCGATGACGGTGACGGGGAAGGCGCAGAAGTTTCTCATGCGCGCGGCGGTGGAGGAAAGGCTGGGGTTGCGCAAGGCGGAGACGGCTTGAGGGGAGGGGACATCGGTCGAGAGGCGACGTCAGACCCAAGGTCAACTGGAAAAGATCGGTGTCTCGCATCCCTTTCCGATACCGCAAACCAACTCCGGGCGATCCCGGGATAACCAAATCCCCGCCCCACGCGATTCAGCGAGGAGCCAACAGCCTCTCGCTGCATGATCCGCTCAGTCGATTCCCCTGGCGTTTGAGACTCGTCCTTGAACAGCGGCACGCGCTCCTTTATGGTCGAAACGCCGCTCAGGGGTAGAGAGACCAAATTGGCGTTAAGCCTCTGAAATCGCGGGTGTAGCTCAATGGTAGAGCAGCAGCCTTCCAAGCTGAATACGAGGGTTCGATTCCCTTCACCCGCTCCAGCCGCTCGACCTTGTAAAATGAGTTCCTGAATAATCTCAAACGTCTACGAGAGATTCCAGGGGTTTCGGCAGGCGCCAGAGATGAAAAGACGTCCGACAATATCCGACTTTCTCATCCTTCGGCAAAACGCTTCCACGGCTCTTTGGCCTGGCGCGAGGCGACATATGCTTTGTGTCGATGGGTAAACCTGCGGGAATAGTGAGGTTAGTCGGGCGGCTCCCGTCACGCCGCCGGCAGGATAAGCCGGAACGTCGTGCCGTGGTTGAGCCGGCTCTCGACCTCCAGCGACCCGCCGATCCATTCGGCGAGTTCACGGCACAGCAGCAAGCCAAGGCCGGCGCCGCGCTCGCCCGCCGTGCCGGCCGAACTGGAGCGGCTTTCGAGATGGAAAAGGCCGGCGATCTGCGCCTCGCTCATGCCGACGCCGGTGTCGGCGACGGCGAGGACGACGCGCTCGGCTCCGCTCTGCGCCGAAAGGGCGACCGTCCCGCCAGCGGCGGTGAACTTGAGCGCGTTGGCGACGAGGTTGCGCAGAATCGAGGCGGCGGCGTCCTCCTGCGCCAGCGCGCAGGCGTCGCCGGAATGGGCGGCGATGCGCACGCCCTTGGCCTCGGCGCGCTCCCGCAGGGCGCTCACGCAGTCATCGAATAGAGCCGAGACCTCGATGGGGGCCGGCTCGGCGCGCGCGTCCATGTGCAGGTTCGCCCAGGCGAACAGGCTCTCCATCAACCCGTGCGCCTGATCGGCCGCCTCGTAGACCCCGGCGGCGCGGCGCGCGAGCACGGCGGGATCGCCGGCGCCGGCGGATTCGGCCAGCATTCGGCTCATGCCGAGCAGCACCTGGAACGGGTTGCGCAGATCGTGGGCGAGGATCGACAGGATCAGCGTCGTCTGGCGGTTGAGCCGGTCGAGCGCGCGCGAATTGGCCTCGGCGTCCTGCCGGGCCGCTTGCAATTCCACGACGAAGCCGCGCCGCGCCTTGGCGTAGCGGATAGCGCGAGCGAGGTTGTGCGGGTTGGCGTCGCGCCGGCTGATCGAATCGAGCGCGCCGGCGCGCAGCAGCGCCAGCGCGTCGTCGGCCTCGCCGTCCCCGCTCAAGACGATGATGGCTTGCGAGCCGCCGTCGGCGGAAGCCAGACGCGCCAGGATGTCGGGCAGATCGACGCCCGGCAGGCCGCCGTCCAGCAATACGCAATCGAAATTGTCCAGCACCGCCGCCATCAGGCCGGAGGAGGCGTCCGCCCGCTCGATCAGCGCATAGTCCAGCGTCGAGCCGGCGAGCGCGCGGCGGATCTCGGCGCGATCCGGCTCGGCGTCGTCGATCAGCAATATGCGGGTTGCGGTAGGCAAGGGTCCCCCGTCACCACACCGCGCGCGAAATCGTTGCGGGCAGTTCGACGGCTTGTCCGCGCGGACGCAAGCCGACGAGATGGCAGATCGCGTAGACGAGATCGGCGCGATTCATCGTGTAGAAATGGAGCTGCGTGATCCCGCGGTCGATCAGGTCGATGACCTGTTCGGCGCAGACCGCCGCGGCCACCAGCCGGCGCGTCGTCACGTCGTCTTCCAATCCCTCGAACCGATCGGCGAGCCAGGCCGGTACGCTGGCGCCCGCCCGTTTGGCGAAGCCGGTGGTCTGCTTGAAGTTTTGCACCGGCACGATTCCCGGCACGACCGGTATCGTAACGCCGGCCGCCGCCGCAACATCGAGATAGCGTAAAAAGACCGAATTATCAAAAAAGAATTGGCTGATGGCGCGGTCGGCGCCGGCGTCCATCTTGCGCTTCAGCATGTCGATGTCGTGCAGCAGCGTTGGGCTCTGCGGGTGCTTCTCG
>JAJYDD010000380.1 GCA_021777795.1 Pseudomonadota bacterium
CGCCGAAAGACAAGATCGGCGATTGGCTGGAGATGTACGCCAAGGTGATGGAGCTGAATTACTGGGGCTCGACGCTGGCCAAGAGCGCCGAATACGACGACGCCAAAAAGGAATGGACGGTCAAGGTCGAGCGCGAGGGCCAGGAGGTCACGCTGAGGCCGAAGCAACTCGTCTTCGCCACCGGCATGTCGGCCAAGCCCAACCTGCCGAGCTTCAAGGGCATGGAGACGTTCAAGGGCGACCAGCACCATTCCTCGAAACATCCCGGCCCCGACGCCTTCAAGGGCAAGCGCGTCGTCGTCATCGGCTCCAACAATTCCGCGCACGACATCTGCGCGGCGCTGTGGGAGAACGATGTCGATGTGACGATGGTGCAGCGCTCCTCCAC
Organism: Pseudomonadota bacterium; assembly: GCA_021777795.1. GTDB lineage: Bacteria > Pseudomonadota > Alphaproteobacteria > Rhizobiales > Beijerinckiaceae > Roseiarcus. Next base: position 389 of record JAJYDD010000380.1, read on the forward strand.
CCATATCGTGCGCTCGGATTCGCTGATGGAGATCGGTCTCGGCGATCTCTATTCGGAGCGCGCGGTGCAAAGCGGCATGACCACCAACAAGGCGGACTTGATCTTCGCCTCCCTGCCCTACCGCATCCTGCACACATTCCAGAAGCCGGTTTACGACAAGATCCGCGAGGTGGACGCGGCCTTTTACGCGGCGCTGGAGAAGGTCGGCTTCAAGCTCGATTTCGGCGAGGACGACAGCGGCCTGTTCATGAAATACCTGCGCCGCGGCTCCGGCTATTACATCGACATCGGCGCGAGCCAACTCATCATCGACGGCAAGATCAAGCTGGCCTCGGGGCAGGTCGAGGAGATCCTGCCCGAGGGCGTGCGGCTCGACAACGGCCGCGTCATCCCCGCCGACGTGCTCGTCTACGCCACCGGCTATTCCTCGATGAACGGCTTCGTCGAAGATCTCTGCGGGGGCGAGATGGCCGACAAAGTCGGCAAATGCTGGGGCCTGGGCTCGGCGACCACCAAAGACCCCGGCCCGTGGGAAGGCGAGCAGCGCAACATGTGGAAGCCGACGCAGCAGGAAGCTTTATGGTTCCACGGCGGCAATTTGCACCAATCGCGCCATTACTCGCAATTCCTGTCGCTGCAACTGAAGGCGCGGCAAGCCGGGATTCCGACGCCGGTCTATGGCCTGCAAAAAGTGCATCACACGCGCTGAAGCTTCAGCGGAAATCGGCGGCCGACAGCGTATAGGCGCGCAGGCGCTTGTTGGTGTAGGTTTCGCGCGCCACGTTCTCGATCCGGGCGCGCGAGCCGTCGAAGGCCGACAGGCAATTGGCCTCCGACATCGCGCTGCCGGGCGCAGCGTCACGGGCGAGCGCCGCCGCCTCGATGAAGAACGGCACTTCAAACAGCCCGTCGTGGCCGACGAAGCGAACCGCCTTGCGCTTTTCGTCGTAGCTGCGGGTCGGGTTGGGAAAATTCAGGGTCATGGCAAGCTTCCCTCGCCGGGGAACGCGCCCGAATAGAGCACGCGGCCGGCGCTATCGCTGACGGAAACGGCGTCCGGCCGCTGCGGCATGTCGAGCGTCAGCGAAAGCTGGCGCGCAATCTCGATGGCGTTGTCGAGATCGGCGGCTTCCGCGCGCTGGCGGCCAATGAGCGCATGGGCGTCGTCGGCGGGGCGCGTGCGATAAAACTCGATGACGAACTGCATCGCGGTGTCCGCGCCTCCGGGCCGTGAGGCGTCAGGCGCCGAAGGAGCGCTCCAACAGAGCCGCCCGCGCGCCGCCGGGCGAAGCCGGCGCGAATTCGAGATTGTCCTGCGTCGCCACCCGCTCGAACTTCTCGCCTTCGTTGCGGATGCGATATTGCGGCGCGTCGCCGACGGGCGGAAGCTGGGCGGTGATGAGATAGACATTGCCGAGCCCGAGCAGCGCCCGCTTCAGGCACACGGCCTGCCCCACCGCAAAGGCGTGCGACGAGGGCGGCGTGACGCGCCGCCATACCGGGCGGCGCGAAATATCTGTCATGGCTGTCATGTGTGATTGTCTTTCTTCAGAGCGGCTTCGAGGTCGCCGGGAGCGACCGGCGCCATCTGATGCGACGCCGCCCGCGTCCCGAGCGCGGGCAGGTGGATGAAGGAGCCGACGCGGAGCCATCCGGCCCAGCCGTTTCCTTCGATGGACTCTTCATCGTGCGCGACGCGGTAGTCCCCGGCGGGTTCAGGCGCATCGAAGCCCGGCAACAGGAACGGCGACGCAAAGCGAACGACCGTCTCCGTGGTGCGCTTGGCCATGATGCTGAACCTTCACGAGGTCGCCTCGGCGTTGGTCTTGTCCCGGCCGGAATGGCGCCCTGCTGCCGGTACATCCGCGGTCAGCTTCAAAGCGCATTCCCGGCTTGGGACAAGGCGGCGCCGCGCCGAGTTCGCGCAGGCAGCCGCAATCGAAAATTCGAAAAAAATGGTCGGGGTCTCTGGCGCCGCAAACCAAGTTCAGCAAATCAGCGAGATGGCCATTTGCGCCTCAATTGCGGTTTTGGTATGGCTTGCTATCGCTTTTATTTTCGCACCCCTTGGGAACATTTGCGAATTTACGGCCAGCCCGCGCAAGGCAAGCGCGATCGGCGCCGGGCCGCTCGCGATAAATCCGGTTGACGCTGGCCGGCGCTCGCCGCAGGGAGGGGCCGAACTCCCGAATCCCCCAAGGCCGCCCATGACCGACGCCCCCACCCTCTCGCTCGCCAAAGACAAGATCCGCGTCCTGCTGCTCGAAGGCGTCAACGACAGCGCGGTCGATCGCTTCGTGCAGGCCGGCTACACCAATCTCGAACGGCTGCCCAAGGCGCTCGACGGCGAGGCGCTGCTGGAGGCGGTCAGGGGCGTGCATGTGCTCGGCATACGCTCGCGCACCCGCCTGACGCCGCAGGTGCTGGAGGCCGCCGACCGGTTGCTCGCCGTCGGCTGCTTCAGCGTCGGCACCAACCAGGTCGATCTGGAGGCGGCCGAGACCCTTGGCGTCCCGGTGTTCAATGCGCCGTTCTCCAACACCCGCAGCGTCGCCGAACTCGTCATCGGCGAGATCGTCATGCTGCTGCGGCGCATCTTGCCGCGCTCGGCCTCGGCGCATGAGGGCGGCTGGGACAAATCTGCGACCCACAGCCACGAGGTGCGCGGCAAGACGCTCGGCATCGTCGGTTACGGCAATATCGGCTCGCAGCTTTCCTATCTGGCCGAAGCGATGGGGATGCGCGTCATCTTCCACGACCACACCGACAAGCTGCGCCACGGCAACACCGAGCCCACATCCTCCCTGCACGAATTGCTGGCGCAGAGCGACGTCGTCTCGCTGCATGTGCCGGAGACGCCGGCGACCTATCGCATGATCGGCGCCAAGGAATTCGCGGCGATGAAGCCGGGCGCCTATTTCATCAACAACGCGCGCGGCACGGTGGTCGACATCGACGCGCTCGCCGAGGCGCTGCGCGCGGGCAAGCTGCGCGGCGCGGCGATCGACGTGTTTCCGCAGGAGCCGGGCTCCAACGCCGAGAAATTCGTCTCGCCGCTGCAAGGATTGCCGAACGTGATCCTGACGCCCCATATCGGCGGCTCCACCGAGGAGGCGCAGGAGCGCATCGGCGAGGAGGTGGCGCGCAAGCTCATCGACTATTCCGACAACGGCTCCACCGTCGGCGCCGTCAATTTCCCGCAGGCGCAACTGCCGCCGCGCCCAAAGGGGACGCGCTTCATTCAGGTGCAGCGCAACATGCCGGGCATGCTCGGCAAGCTCAACGACCTGTTCGCCCGCCATGCGGTCAACATCGCCGCCCAATATTACGAGACGCGCGGCGAGATCGGCTATGTCGTGCTCGACGCCGACGCCTCCGCCGCCGACAGCCAACGCCTGCTCGCCGACATCCGCGCGCTGGAGGGGACGATCCGCGCCCGGCTGGTCTATGAGGCGCGGGGGTGAGGTCAGTCGGCGCGCTTGCGGTCGTAGGCCGCGCGATTTTCCTCGATATCCGCCCGCCGCTGCACCGCCCAGCCGATTAGCGGCTTGAACAGGTCGAGAAATTCCCGGCCGAGCGCCGTCAGCGCGTAATGCACCTCGACCGGCGAACCGTCGCTGACCGTGCGCGTCACATAGCCGTCGCGCTCGAGGTCGCGCAGGTTCTCCGTCAGCACACGCTGCGTGATGTCGCCGATCAGCCGCTTGATCGCGGAGAACCGCTGCGGCTCGTCCTCCAGCGACAGCAAGATCAACGACTGCCATTTGCCGACGACGCCAGACAACACCCGGCGCACCGGGCACAATTGTCCGTCGGCCGAAGTCAGAGAGGTTATCGAAAGCATACCAGGTACCAAAATTGTGCGTTATTGACGGCTTTTATCTGATCTTCAATGATGAGGCAAAGCAGATCGAAGGTGAGATAGGCCCATGATGAACGCGCGCGAGACTGTCGAGGCCGCCGTTAAAGCCATTTTCGTCGATTTTGACGCCAAGGTCGCGGAGGCGCTGCTCGCGCCGGGCTATATCCAGCACAATACCGGCGTGCCGACGGGCGCCGCCCCGATCCTCGGTTTCATTCCCGCGCTGAAGGCGAGCGGG
>JAJYDD010000381.1 GCA_021777795.1 Pseudomonadota bacterium
CGCCGCCACCGACTCACCGGCCTTGCAGCGGGCGATCAGGCGCCGGCCGACCGCCTGCATGCACAGGAAGCTGCCGGTGAGATGCACGCGCAGCACCGCGTCCCATTGCGCCAGCGTCATCTTCTCGATCATCGCCGGCCGGGTGATGCCGGCGGTGTTGACGAGCCCATCGACGACGCCGAACCGCGCCGTCGCCCGCTCGACCACCCCCTCGGCGAAATCGGGATCGGCGACGTCGCCCGGGCCCGTGAGTACGCGATCGGCCGCGAATTGGCCGGCCGCCGCTTCGAGCCCCGCCGCGTTCATGTCGGCCAGCACAAGGTTCGCGCCGAGATCGGCCGCGAGCCGGGCGACCCCGAGGCCGATGCCTTGCCCCGCGCCGGTGACGAGGATCGTGCGCCCGGCGAGCGACATCGGGTTGACGTCATTCATCGTAAAAACTCCTGTCGCTTCGACGTCTTGGCCAGCGCGGCGGCGAGCGCCTGCCGGTGCTCCGGCGTCGCATGGGCGATGGCTTGCGCATGAGCGGAGAGCCGCAGCAACGCATCGAGCCCGGAGAAGCGGCCTTCGCGCATCAGGCGCTTGGTCGCCCGCACCGCCTGCGGCGGATTGGCGGCGATGCGCGCCGCGAGGCGCCTAGCGGCTGGCACCAGTTCGTCCTTCGGCACGACCTGCGAGAGCAGCCCGCAGGCCAAAGCCTCTTGCGCGGAGACGGGATCGCCGGTGAAAGCCATCTCGGCGGCCTTCGACCAGCCGACGATGCGCGGCAGCAGCCACGCCCCGCCATCGCCGGGAATGATGCCGAGCTTGACGAAACTCTCGGCGAAGCGCGCCTCCTCGGCGGCGATGCGCAGATCGCACATGCAGGCGAGATCGTTGCCGGCGCCGATCGCCGCGCCGTTGACGGCCGCGATCACCGGCGCGTCCAGCGCCTCGAACGCGAGCGGGATGCGCTGGATGCCTTCGATATAATAGGCCATCGTCGCGGCGGGGTTGTGCGCGCGCTCGTCGAGCGCGGCCTCCATCGCCCGCAAATCGCCGCCCGAGGAGAAGGCGCTGCCGGCGCCGGTCAGGATGACCACGCGGGCGGAAGAGTCGGCCTGCACCCGACTCAAGGCGTCCACCAGCCCATCCACCATTTCGCGCTCGGAGATCGGGTTGCGCTTCTCCGGCCGGTTGAGGGTCAGGGTGACGATGCCGTCGCTCTGCTCAAACAGAACTGCGTCGCTCATGTCGTTTTCCTTGTCTCAGCGCAGCCCGAGGCCGCGCGCGATGATGCCGCGCAGGATTTCGCGCGTGCCGCCGCGCAATGAGAACGACGGCGCGTGCAGGCTGGTGTAGGCGAGCACCGCCGCGAAATCGCGCGAGGCCGCAGTCGGCGGTCCGTCGGCGAGAAGGTCGCGCGCGACCTCGGGAATCTCCTGCTCGACGAGCGCGCCGAGATCCTTGACCATCGCGGCCTCCAGCGCCGGGTCGGCGCCAGCCTGAAGCAGGCCCGCGACGGACCGCGACATGCGGCGCAGCGCGACGAGTTGGGCGCCGAGCCGGCCGACGGCGATTTGCGCCCTTTCGTCGGGCGCGGGCGACAAGACCCGGATCAGTTCGACGAGCAGCGTGAAGGACGACAGGAAGCGCTCCGGCCCGCTGCGCTCATAAGCGAGTTCGCCCGTCACCTGTTTCCAGCCCTCGCCCTCGCCGCCGAGCAGGGCCTCGGCCGGCAACAGCGCCTCGTCGAACACGACCTCGTTGAAATGCGGCTCGCCGGCGAGATTGGCGATTCCGCGAATGGCGACGCCGGGCAAAGTGAGATCGACGAGGAACTGGCTCAGGCCCGCGTGCCGGCGCTCCGGGTCTACGGGTCCGGTGCGGCAAAGCAGGATCATGTAATGGCTGTGCTGGGCGCCGGTGGTCCACAGCTTGGCGCCGTTGACGCGCCAGCCCTCGTCGGTGCGAACGGCGCGGGTGCGCACCGAGGCGAGGTCGGAGCCGGTGTCGGCCTCGCTCATACCGATGCAGAAGAAACATTCGCCAGCGGCGATGCGCGGCAGGATCGCAAGCTTCTGTTCCTCGGAGCCATAGCGCAGCAGGCTCGGCCCGCTCTGGCGCTCGGCGATCCAATGGCCGCCGACGGGGGCGCCGGCGGCGAGCAGTTCCTCAAGCAGCACATAGCGTTCGAGTGCGCTGCGCTCCTGGCCGCCATAGCGTTTGGGCCAGGTGAGCCCGAGCCAGCCGCGCTGACCGAGCTTGCGCGAGAAGGCGGGATCGACGCCGTTCCAGCTCTGGGCGCGATCGATCGGGGCTCTGTCGGCCAGTTCCTGTCGCAGGAAGGCCCTGACTTGCGTCCGCAACGCCTCGCTCTCGGGAGACGGCGGCGGCGAGGGAAAAACGAAACTGGTCATGCAAGCAACCGTCAGATCGCGGTGAGCGCAGGCCACAGGCCCTCGGGTCCGGCGGCGATGAGATGGGCGCCGAGCCGGCGCGCCCATTCGGCCTCGCGGCCATAGGCGTCGCGCCAAGCGGAAAGGCGCAGCGTATAGCGATGCAGCCGATGTTCGCGCGTGAAACCGATAGCGCCATGCGTCTGATGCGCGATGGCCGCGCCCGCGCCGGCCGCTTCGCCGCAACGCACCTTCGCGACGGCGACGGCGGGGATGAGCCCTGGTCCCCAGGCGTCGAGGGCTTGCGCCGCGAGGTCGGCGGCGGCGGCGGCGGAAGCCGACTGGCCCGCCAGCGCCGCTAGATTCTGCTGCACGGCCTGGAACTTGCCGATGGCGCGCCCGAACTGCTTGCGCTCCTCGGCATATTGCGTCGTCATGTCGGTGACGGAGCGCAACGCCCCGGCGATCATCAGCGCCCGCGTCGCCGCGCCCGCCGCCCGCGCTTCGAGGACTGAAAACGGCGCCGGCGAAGTCGCCACCGCCTCGAAGCGGAGGTCGTCGCTGGGGTCGCCGGCGATGTCGGCGCCGGGCTCGACCTTCAGCCCGGATGGCGGCGCCGCCAGGATGACCGGCCCGCCGGCCGTCTCGGCCACCACGACGATTGCGGCGGCGTGGCGCCCCCAGGGCGCGCCCCAAGCCCGGCCGCCGGCGCGGCCCCGGCCGTCAATGGCGACCTCGCTGCCTTGCGCCACGCTCAACAGTCCCGGCGGCGCCTCGACGCCGGCCTTGGCGAGCAGAAAGCGCGCCAGCATGGCGTCCGCGAGCGGCAGCGGCAAAGCGTGTTCGCCAGCCACGATGAGCAGAGACAACGCCTGCGCCAACGGCGCGCCGAAGCCGCCCGCCTCCTCCGGCAGCAGAGCATAGGGCAGCCCAAGCTCCTCCAGCCCCCGCCAGAGCGCCTGCGGCATCGCTCCGCCCGCCATCTCGGCGCGGGCGGCGTCGGTCAGCAGATCGCGCAGCGCCCGCGCGGTGGTCTCGCGCAGCATATCGCCGGAGGCGTCGGGGAAAGGCTCGCTCATGTCTCAGCGTCCCTGGAAGCGCGGCGGGCGCCTGTCACGGAACGCCGCCTTGCCTTCCGCGTGGTCGGCGGTGAAGAACAGCGCCGCCTGCTGGCTGCGCTCCCAGTCGAGAACCTCGTCGAGCCCACGCGCCAGATATTCCTTGGCGAGGGCGGTCGGCAGCGGCGCCAGCGCGTCGAACTCGCGCGCGCGCGCCAGCGCCCGCTCCATCGCCATTCCGTCCGGCGCCGTCTCGTCGATCAGGCCCATCGCGAGGGCTGCGGCCGTGTCCACGGGCTTGGCGTAGAGCAGGATCTGGCGGGCGCGGCCGAGGCCGACGCGCGCCGGCAGCGTGTGCAGGAGCCCGGCGTCGGCGACCAGCCCGACCTTGGGAAACGCCGCAATGAAGCGCGCGCTCTCCCCGGCGACGATCGTGTCGCAGCACAGCGCCATGCTGAACCCCGCGCCCGCCGCCCAACCCTCCACCGCCGCGACATAAGGCTTGCTCGACTTGACGATGGCGCGCACGATGGCGTGCAGTAGCCGGAAGCGTTCGCGCGCCTGCGCCAGCCCCTCGACATTCATGGCGCTGAGATCGCCCCCGGCGCTGAACGCCTGCGGCCCGCCAGTGAGAATGACGGCGCGAATGTCGGGGTCGCGCTCGATGCGGTCGATGGCCTCCCACAGGGCAACGCGCAGGGCCGCAGTTAGCGCGTTGCGCTTGGCCGGCTCGTTGAAGGTGAGAATCGCGACAGCGCCTTCGCGGGTCTCGATCAGCGGCGCGGCGTCTGTGTGTGCTGGGGTCATCGCCTCATGCCTTTGCAAAAGCCGCGTAGCCATTGTTGACGACGACGACGTCGCGCTCGGGCGCCCGCGCTCGGAACGAGCCGTCGTTCCAGATATCGACCTCGATCGTCTCGCCGGGATAGACGGGCGCTGAGAACCGCATCGCCAACTCGCGGAAACGGGCGACGTCGTAGCCGCCGAGCGTGCGCAAGAGCGCATGGCCGACGATTCCCAGCGTGCACAATCCATGCAGGATCGGACGCGGA
>JAJYDD010000382.1 GCA_021777795.1 Pseudomonadota bacterium
GTCGGTGCCGACGAGCGTATCGGGATAGGCGACCTCCGGCTCGCCGCGCTTGCCCTTCTTGGTCCACACGGCCTGGGCGAGATATTCGAGATTGACCTGATGGCAGATGCCGGCGCCCGGCGGCACGACCCGGAAGTTCTCAAACGCCTGCTGGCCCCATTTGAGGAAGCGATAGCGCTCCTGGTTCTGCTCGAATTCGCGCTTGACGTTCTGCCCCAGCGCCTTGGCGGTGCCGGCGTAATCGACGACGACGGAATGGTCGATGACGAGATCGACCGGCACGAGCGGGTTGATCTTGTCGGGGTCGCCGCCGAGCGCGGTCATCGCGTCGCGCATCGCGGCGAGATCGACTACGGCCGGGACGCCGGTGAAATCCTGCATCAGCACGCGCGCCGGGCGGAAGGCGATCTCGTGATCCTCCTTGCCCCGATGCTTCAGCCAGCCGACGACGGCCTCGATGTCCGCTTTGGTGACGCTGCGTCCATCTTCGTTGCGCAGAAGATTCTCCAGCACGATCTTCATCGAGTACGGCAGTTGCGACGCCCCATGAAGCCCGTTCTTCTCAGCCGCCTTGAGCGAGAAATACTCGTAAGTCTTGGCGCCGACGGTAAGTTTCTTGCGCGATTTGAAGCTGTCGAGGCTGGCCAAGGGGCTCTCCGGTGGTGAAGGGAAATCTCGGCGCTCTTATAGATAATTCCCTTGGCGCGGGCTACACGCTCGCAAGGCCGCGGCGCCGCTTCTTTGGGCCGCAAAATGGGGGCTCATGCGTCTGGTCGCCGAAAATCTGACGCTGGAGCGCGGCGGGCGGCGGCTGATCGCCGGGCTTTCGTTCGCGATTGCAGCGGGCGAGGCGCTCATCGTCACCGGGCCGAACGGGGCCGGCAAGTCCAGCCTTTTGCGCGGGCTGGCGGGCTTGCTGCCGTTTTCGGGCGGGCGCGCGCGGCTCGAAGGCGATGCGGCGGCGCTGACGATGGCCGAACAGACGCATTATCTCGGCCATGCCGATTCGCTGAAAGGCGCGCTCACCGCACGCGAAAACCTGCGCTTCTGGGCGGCGCTGCTCGGCGGCGGGGCTTTGAGCGAGATCGACGCCTTGCGTCGGCTCGGCCTGCCGCATGTCGCCGATTTCCCGGTTCAGGCGCTGTCGGCGGGGCAGAAACGGCGCGTCGGGCTCGCCCGCCTGCTGGTCGCCGCCCGCCCGCTATGGCTCATCGACGAGCCGACGACGGCGCTCGACGCCGGCGCGCAGGAATTGTTCGCTGAGGCGATGCGCCAGCATCTGTCCGGCGGCGGTCTCATTGTCGCGGCGACCCACGCCCCGCTCGGGCTCGAATCGGCGCGCACGATCCGCCTCGCCGGCGGCGCGCCGGTATGAAGCCGCTCCTCGCCCTGTTCGTGCGCGAATGGCGCGTGGCGCGGCGCATCGGCGGCGGCGCCTCGGTCGGGGCGGTGTTCTTTCTGATTCTCGTCGCCATCATGCCGTTCGCGCTCGGGCCGGATCTGCGGCTGCTGGCGCGGCTCGGCCCGGCGATCCTGTGGATCGCGGCGCTGCTCTCCACCCTGCTCGGGCTCGACCGGCTGTTCCAGGCCGATTCCGAGGATGGCTCGCTCGATCTCTACGGCCACGCCGCGCCGCCGCTGGAAGCCATCGTGCTGGTCAAATGCGCGGCGCATTGGACGGTCTCGATCCTGCCGCTCATCGTGGTGACGCCGCTGTTCGGCCTGATGCTGGCGATGGACGCGCGACCTCTGGGGCTGACGACGCTGACGCTGCTGGCGGGCACGCCGGCGCTGACGATGATCGGCGCCATCGGCGCGGCGCTGACGGCCTCGCTGCGGCGTGGCGGGCTGTTGATGGCGGTGCTGGTGCTGCCGCTGGCGATTCCCGCGCTGATCTTCGGCGTGGCGGCGGCTTCGGGTGGCGATGCTGGCTTTGCGACGCCGTTCGCGGCGCTGGCCGCCATCAGCCTGTTTTCGATCGCAACCGCGCCCTTCGCCTGCGCGGCGGCGATTCGGCTGGCGCGGGAGTAAGGGTCGGCCGCGCGGCGTCTACGCCCATTCCCTGACGCGCACGGCGGCGTCGTGCAGCGCGAGCGCGCGCAAGGCTCCCAGCACTTCTTGCAGTTCCTCGCCGGCGCCCTGCAACGCTTCCTGCGAGCGCGCTACGGCTCCCTGCTCCGGACCCTGCGCCGACCTTGCGTCGGCCAAAGCATATTCCAAAGCAATGAGCGCGCGCTCCAGTCGATCATACAGGACTGCGCTTTGCATATGCGCACCTTTTCCTCATGGCTAATTTTACGCCAAGAACTTAGAGGCGTACTCCTCGCACTTGGCGCTTTCCTCGCGTATATAAAAGATAGGCGCCGCCGGTTATATTTGTCAACTCGCCGTCAGTCTCGCAAACGCAAAATACTGTGGAAGGGTTTACCGGAGCGCTAACTTCACGCCGACTGAACCCGCACGGGAAGAAGGACTTTTTTAATCCATGTAATATTGTTTCCGAAATACGCTGTATGTGCATTGCACAATATACGTATTTCCGAGACATAGATCAAATTTTAGAGAATTACAATCGTCCGTTCATTTCGCCGCCGCGCAATTATCTCCAAATAACATACGTTGAAACGAGGGATTCCGCTCGTTCCCAAAGCAGAGGGCGCCGCCGGCAGCCGAGTCCGGCTAGCATCTCGTCGCGGCAAAATGCGCGCGGCGGTCTATATTGCGGCCAAAATTAGGCGAAGCACACCCGTCGCCGCCGCGATACAAACATGCTTGGCCGCAGAAGCTTGGCGGCGTAGACTTGGCCGTTTGTTACGAGACCGAGACGACCTTGAACGTCGTCAATTCGCCCTCGGGGTCGGGCGCCGAGACATATTCGCCTTCGACGAAAGTATGATCGGCGAATCGGAACCCTTCCCCCTCCTCGTCGAGCGTCTCGCCGAGTTCAAAAGCCCAGTTCGCGCCGCCGCGCCCGCCGGGGCGATGCACGAGCAAACCGCGCGCCTCGTCGTCGCCCCAGAAACGGCGCGCGAAACACTCGCCGCGATGCGCTTTCCAGGCCTCCGCGTCGATCCTTCCCTCGGCCGTCAGGGGCGCGACGAATTCGTAGCCATGCCGAATCGAGCCCTCGGGAAACGTCTTCGAGCGGGCGGCATGCAGGGTCACTTTGCGCAATTTGCTCATGGCTATCCTCCGCAACCCGCGTGCCCCGCGACGGCGGCGCGCGCATTGACGTCACGCAAGCTCAGGCCTCGGCAAGCTCAGGCCTCGGGCGGCCGCAGCACGCGCGTCACATGGCCCATCTTGCGCCCCGGCCGGGCGTCCTGCTTGCCGTAGAGATGCAGGCTCATGTCGGGCTCGGCGAGAATGTCGCGCCAGTCGTCGGCCTCCTCGCCGATGAGGTTGCGCATTTCGATGGCGCCGCGCCGCGTGGTCGAGCCGAGCGGCCAGCCGGCGATGGCGCGCATGTGCTGCTCGAATTGCGAGGTCTCCGCGCCCTCGATCGTCCAATGGCCGGAATTGTGGACGCGCGGCGCGATCTCGTTGACGATCAGCCGCTCCGCGCCGCCGGCGGCGCGGGCGACGAACATCTCGACGCCGATGACGCCGACGTAATCTAGCCCGGCCAGCACCTTCTCGGCGATCTCGCGCGCGACGGGCGCGAGCGCGGGGCTGGTGCGAGCGGGAACGCGGGTGCGGGCGAGGATGTGGCGCTCGTGCTCGTTCTCGCAGAGGTCGAAGCTGGCGATCGCGCCTTCGAGGCTGCGCGCGGCGATCACCGAGACCTCGCGCTCGAAGGCGACGAAGCCTTCCAGGAGCATCGGGCCGCCGCCGAGCGCCAGATGCGCCGCGCCGAGGTCGGAGCCCTCGCGGATCATCGTCTGGCCCTTGCCATCGTAGCCGAAACGGCGGGTTTTCAGGATCGCGGGGCGGCCGAGATCGCGCACGGCGCGCACGAGCCCGGCGGGATCGGCGACATCGGCGAAGGGCGCTGTCTCCAGGCCGAGCCCGCGCAAAAAGGTCTTTTCGGTCAACCGGTCCTGCGTCAGCGCCAGCGCGCGCGGGTTGGGGCGCACGGGTTTGAGCGTCTGGAGGAACTCCAGCGTCGCCGTCGGCACATTCTCGAACTCGAAGGTCACGAGATCGCAGGCGTCCGCGAACCGCCGCAGCGCCGCTTCATCCTCGTAAGGCGCGACAGTGCGGGCGTGGGCGGCGTCATAGGCCGGCGCCTCGGCCTCGGGGGCGTAGATATGGCAGCGCAGGCCGATCTTCAGCGCCGCCATCGCCAGCATCCGGCCGAGCTGACCGCCGCCGAGCACGCCGACCGTGGCGCCGGGGCTCAAGATCATGCCGAACCCTCGTCGCTGGGAAATTCCGCCACGCCATCGCGCCGCGCGTCGCGCCAGGCCTGGAGTCTGCGGTCGAGATCGGGGTCGCCGAGGGCGAGCACGCCGGCGGCCAGCAGCGCG
>JAJYDD010000383.1 GCA_021777795.1 Pseudomonadota bacterium
GTTGGCCGAGGTCGGCTTCCGCGACGACGAGATCGCGCAGGTGCTCGGCGGCGCCTGGGCCGATTTCATCGCGCAGAATGTTGGCAAGCCCGGCTGATGCGCTCATGACATCAGTTCCCGCCACAGGCTCTCGGCGAAGCTGAGGCCGGTGAGGATCTCGAAACGATCCGCCCCCGTGCGTGTGAGATGGACGCCGATCTGATTGAACATCGTCTCGCAGGCCGCGCCCTCGGCGAAGGCTACGGGCGACATATCGACCGCGATTCCCGTCGCCAGTTTCGCGCGCGCGCCGGGGCCGGATATTTCGTAACGGGCGCGGCCGTGGCTGATGTCGACGAGCGCGCCTTCCGGCGCCAGCGCCTTCTCGGCCTCGGCGAAGGGCCTGATGTCGTCATCGACGATCAACCACGCGCGCGGCCCGGCGTCGCGCAGCGCGAAGCGCCCCGAAGTCAGGGCGGCGAGCCGGTCGTCAATCGGCGCGCCGAACGACACCGCCACCCAGATTCGGCCCTGCGCCAGCCGCCGCAGCCGATAGCCGCCATCCGGCGCTTCGTAGACATCATCCATGCAACCGCTCCTGCGCGGGATCGACAAACACCGGCGCGACGATGCGCGCCCGCGCGTATTCGTTCTTCAGCGCGTTCCACACCTGCACCGTCTCGCCATGCCGCGCCTCGCCGCGCGTGACCAGGGTCAGCGCGATATGCGAATTCAGATGCGGCGAATAGCAACTCGACGTGATATGGCCCTGATCGTTCTCCAGCCGCGCCTCGTCGCCCTCGCGCAAGACATGCGCGCCCGCGCGCAGCGGCGCCTGGGGGGCGAACGGCAGGAGGCCGACGAGGCGCGGCCGGTCGGGCGCCTGGAGGCCCTCGCGCGCCAGCATCCGGCGGCCGATGAAATCCGCCTTGGTTGAGGAGACCATGCGGCCCATGCCGAGGTCGCCCGGCGTCACGGTTCCGTTGATCTCGTTGTGGGTGACATGGCCCTTCTCGATGCGCAGCACGCCCATCGCCTCCAGGCCATAGGGGCTGGCGCCCGCCGCGCACAAAGCCTCGGCGACAAGCTCGCCCTCGCCGGCCGGCGTCGCGATCTCATAAGCGAGTTCGCCGGAATAGGAGAGGCGGAACAGCCGTGCGGCCACGCGCCAGCCTAACAGCGTGACCGCGCGCGCCGACATGTGTGGAAAGGCTTGGTTGGAGAGGTCGGCGTCGCAGATCGCCTGCAACAGCGCGCGCGAGCGCGGGCCGGCGAGCGCCATCTGCGCCCATGAATCCGTCACCGAGACGACGCGCACTTTCAACTCAGGCCAATGCACTTGCGTGCAGAATTCGAGATGGCGCAACACGTCCGCGGCGGCGGCGGTCGTCGTGGTCATCACATAACGCTGATCGTCTAGCCGGCTGGTTGTGCCGTCGTCGAAGATGAATCCGTCCTCGCGCAGCATCAGGCCATAGCGGGCGCGACCGACTGGCAGTTTCGCGAAGCCGTTGCAATAGACGCGATCCAGCAACAACCCGGCGTCGGGGCCGACGATCTCGATCTTGCCGAGCGTCGAGACATCGCAGAGGCCCACGTCGCCGCGCACCGCCAAAGCCTCGCGGTTCACTGTCTCGCGCCAATGAGTTTCGCCGGCGCGCGGGAAATAGGAGGCGCGCATCCATAGCCCCGCCTCCACGAACACCGCGCCGCGCCGCCGCGCCCAACCGTCGAGCGGCGAGCGCCGCACGGGCTGGAAATGCGGCCCGCGATGCGGCCCCGCCAGCGCGCCGAAAGAAACCGGCGTGTAGAACGGCCGAAACGTCGTCGCGCCGACTTCGGCCGGCGAGACGCCGCGCGCCTCAGCCAACAGGCCGATGGCGTTGAGGTTGGAGAGCTTGCCCTGGTCGGTCGCCATGCCGTTCGTGGTGTAGCGCTTGGCGAGTTCGACGTGATCGTAACCTTCGCGTGCGGCGAGCGCGATGTCGTCGGCTTGCACGTCGTTCTGGAAATCGACGAAGGCCTTGCCGCGCGAACCGGGGACGCGCCATAGCGGCTTGTCGGTTGACGGCGTCCAATCGCCATCGATCGCGCCAAAGGCGGCCGGCGCGGCTTTGCGGCCAATCTCGCCAACGAGCGCCGCTCCCCGCGCCGCGCCTTCATCCAGCGCATCGGCCAGCGTGGTTGCGCAGACGAACGGCAGGCCGTCGTCGGGCGGCAGAAAGGCGCTATGCGCCTCGCTCCAGCGCGGCCGGCCGCCGCGCTGGCAGGCCAGATGGATGCGCGGGGCATAGCCGCCGCTCATCAACAGCGCGTCAACCTGGAGCCGCCGTCGACGGCCGCCGTCCTCGATCTCACAATCAACGAGACCGCGCCCGCCCGAGGCCGAGACAACCCTCGCCCCGCGTCGCGCGTCGAGGGTCTCGACGATCTCGACGCCGCTCGCCGCCAGCGCCTTCGCCGTCCGCAAGCCGCCCTCATGCGCGGTGAACACGGCGACGCGCCGGCCGACCGCGACGCCATAGCGCCGCGCGTAGGTAAGCCCGGCCTCGGCGAGCATGACGCCCGGCCGGTCGTTGCCCCCGAACACCAGCGGTCGCTCCTCCGCGCCCGTCGCCAGCAGCGCGCGCTTGGCGACGATGCGCCACAGCCGCTCGGCGGGGCCGCCAGGCGCTTTCCGCACGCGCTCGACGGCGGCGAACACGTCGTCGTCATACCAAGCCAGCGCCGTCGTGCGCGAGAGCAGGCGGCAGTTGGGCAGGGCCGCCAGCTCCGCGAGCATGTCGGCCAGCGTCTCATCGGTGGATTTCCCGCCGATGAGCGCGGTCTCATAGAGCAGCGCGCCGCCGGGCTCCGCGCCCTCGTCGACGAGGATCGTTTCGGCCCCGGCGCGCGCGGCGGTGAGGGCTGCGGCAAGGCCTGCGGGGCCGGCGCCGACGATCAGGAGATCACAATGCGCCCAGGTCTTCTCATAAGCGTCGGGATCGCTATCCTCGCCCGCGCGGCCGAGGCCGGCGGCGCGCCGGATCAGTGGTTCGTAAAGCCGCTCCCACGCGCGCGCCGGCCCCATGAAAGTCTTGTAGTAGAAGCCGGCGGCGAGGAAAGGCGAAAGCAGCCCATTGACGGCGCCAAGATCGAGCGCGAGCGAGGGCCAGCGGTTCTGGCTGGTCGCGATGAGACCGTCGCTGAGTTCAACCATCGTTGCGCGCGCGTTCGGCTCCCGCCTCCCGCCCTCGCCAATCGTCACCAGCGCGTTGGGTTCCGCCGATCCCGCCGTCAACACGCCGCGCGGGCGATGATATTTGAACGAGCGGCCCATCAACCGCACGCCGTTGGCAAGAAGGGCCGAGGCCAGCGTGTCGCCGGGATGGCCGGCATAGGGGCGGCCGTCGAAATGAAAGCCGAGGCTTTCGCCGCGCGCAACGCGACCGCCGGCAGGGAGCCGATAGGAGGTCATGACGCGCCGGCATCTTGGACGCAGGATACGGCGTGCGTGGCCGTGTCGCGCGCCACCGTCAACCAGCGCCGGCAACCGCCGTTGTGATGCCAATGCTCCTCATGGGGGCCGCGTGGATTGTCCCGGAGATAGACATAAGCGAACCACGCATCTTCGCTGGCGTCAGGCGCGGGGCGTTTCAGCGCCGCGCCGCGAATGGTGAATTCCTCCCGGGGGCGCGGGCCGCAATGGGGGCATCGGATCAAGCTCGCCATCGCGCGGCCTCAATGCAGGTTGGGTTGGGCGCCGGCGCCGCGCTCGTCGATCAGATACCCGCGCGCGAAGCGGTCGAGCCGCATCTGGCGCGCTGTCGGATGCGGCTCGTCGCGCGCGATCAGATGCGCGAAACAGAAGCCGGAGGCCGGCGTCGCCTTGAAGCCGCCGTAGCACCAACCGGCGTTGAGATAGAGATTGTCGATAGCCGTGCGGTCGATGATCGGCGAGCCGTCCATCGTCATATCCATCACGCCGCCCCACGAGCGCAGCACCTTCAGCCGCGACAGCGAGGGCATCATCGCCACGCCCGCTTCCGCCACATGCTCGACCATCGCCAGATTGCCGCGCTGCGCATAGGAATTATAGCCGTCGATGTCGCCGCCGAAGACGAGGCCGCCTTTGTCTGATTGGGAGATATAGAAATGCCCGGCGCCGAAGGTGACGACCGTGTCGAGCCACGGCTTCAGCCCCTCGGTGACGAAGGCTTGCAGCACATGGGTTTCAATCGGCAATGACAGGCCCGCCATGCGCGCGGTGATTGACGAATGGCCGGCGGTGGCGAGCGCCAGCTTGCCCGCGCCGATGAAGCCGCGCGTGGTCTCGACGCCCTCGACGCGGCCGGAGGCGTCGCGGCGGATTCCCGTCACCTCGCAATGCTGGATGACATCGACGCCTTCAGCATCCGCGCCTCGTGCGTAACCCCAGGCGACGGCGTCGTGGCGCGCCGTGCCGCCGCGTGGTTGATAGAGGCCGCCGTTGATGGGGAAGC
>JAJYDD010000384.1 GCA_021777795.1 Pseudomonadota bacterium
CGGCCGATCGCAGCCTCGGCGGTGAAATAGGAAATGTCGGTGTAGATGCGGGCGGTGACAGGATGATAATTGCCGGTGCCGACGTGGCAATAAGTCACCAGTTGCCCGCCCTCGCGGCGCACCACCATCGACAATTTGGCGTGCGTCTTCAATTCGATGAAGCCGAACACCACCTGCGCGCCGGCGCGCTCCAGATCGCGCGCCCAGCGGATATTGGCCTCCTCGTCGAAGCGCGCCTTCAGTTCCACCAGCGCGGTGACGGACTTGCCGGCCTCGGCTGCCTCGATCAGCGCGCGCACGATGGGGCTGTCGGCCGAGGTGCGATAGAGCGTCTGCTTGATGGCGACGACATTGGGATCGCGCGCGGCCTGGGTGAGGAACTGCACGACGACGTCGAAGGATTCGTAAGGGTGATGAACGACGAAGTCCTTGAGCCGGATCGCCGCGAAGCCATCGCCGCCGTTCTCGCGGATGCGCTCGGGAAAGCGCGGGATGAACGGCGGGAATTTCAGGTCCGGCCGGTCGAGCGAGACCAGCCGCGACAATTCGTCCAAGCCCAACATGCCGTCGATGTAAACGACGCCGGAGGCCAGCACATCGACGTCGCCGGTGACGAAGGCGCGCAGCGGCGCCGGCATCCCGGCCTCGATCTCCAGCCGGATGATCGAGCCGCGCCGGCGCAGCTTCACCGCGCTCTCGTAGAGGCGCACGAGATCCTCGGCCTCCTCCTCGATCTCGATGTCGCTGTCGCGAATGACGCGGAAGCTTCCCTGACCCACGACCCTGTAGCCCGGAAACAGGAGCCGGCAGAAGGCGACGATCGTCTGCTCCAGCGTCACGAATCGCTGCGCGCCGCGCCCGAGCGCGTCGGGCAGCTTCATCAGCCGGTCGATGCGGTTGGGAAAGCGCACCAGCGCGCTCATCGCCCGCTCGTCCTCGACATGGGCGAGTTCCAGCGCCAGCGTGAAGCCGAGATTGGGGATGAACGGGAACGGATGCGCGGGATCGACAGCGAGCGGCGTCAGCACCGGAAAGACGTGCAAAAGGAAATGGTCCTGCAACCATTCCATCTCCGCCTCGGTCAGGTCGGCGACGTCGACGATGGCGATGCCGGCTTCGGCGAGTTCGCCGCTCAGCTCCAGCCAGCGCGCTTGTTGCGAGGCGACGAGCGTCGCGACGCCGCCGCCGATTCGCTCAAGCTGCTCGGCCGGCGTCGAGCCGTCGTCGGAGAGTTCGGTCATCCCGGCATGGACCTGCCCGACCAGCCCGGCCACGCGCACCATGAAGAATTCGTCGAGATTATTGGCCGAGATCGACAAAAAGCGCAGCCGCTCCAATAGCGGATGGGCGCGATTGCCGGATTCCTCCAGCACGCGGCGGTTGAACTCCAGCCACGACATTTCGCGGTTGATGAAGCGATCGGGCGATCCAAGCCGGCTTGTCGGCGCCGCGCCCCCGGCCCCTGCCGCCGGTCGTCTCGTGATCCGCCTCGCCACTCCGTCCCCGCCTGTGCTGTGAACCGCCTCGCGCGGCCACGTTAGAAGAATTGCGGCCGCGGCAGAAGGCGAGATACGGTCGCCTGCGGCGAATTCGCTCGCAATTTACGGAAATCATTTTTGCGAGGGGAGCCGAAACGCGGTCGCGCTGGTATGACAATCATGTTACCTCGGGCGCTCAAGGATGTCCCGCTCCTGCGGGGCATGCGACTCCCTCGGCTGGAAGCAGCGGCGCATGGGCGTGGACGACGACATTCTCGGGCTTGCCACCCTGGGCATTCACGATTTGCTCCGCTTCGAGAAAAACCCCAGCGTCGATGATTTCACGGAAGTCGTCCGCAAAATTCTCGACGGCTATGGGTTGCGAAACGCTGTCTATTATTGCCCGACGTTCCGCAGCCGGGCGATGGACGATCCGTTTCTCGTCGTAACTTATCAACCGGAATGGGTTTCGCACTATATCCGTTCGAACTATGCGGCCGTTGATCCTGTTGTCAACATCGGCGCGCGCTCGCTGCTGCCGGTGGACTGGTCCAGGTTCGACCGCAGCAATCGCAAAGTGGTCAAGTTGTTCAACGAGTCGCGCGAGGCCGGCGTCGGCGCGCAGGGCCTCACCATACCGATCCGGGGCGCGGAGAACGGCATGTGGGCGCTGTTCAGTGTGACCTCGAACGATTCGGATGTCGAATGGGCGCGCCACCGGCGCCAGATCGTCGCCGACCTCGTGCTGATCGGCCATTTCGTCCATCAGAAGGCTTTTGAACTTCACACCTCCGGCGAGGTCGTCGATCTCAACGCCATCACCCGGCGCGAGACGGAAGCGCTGGCCTGGACGGCGGAAGGCAAGGCCATCGCCGACATCGCCACGTTGATGCACATCTCCGCCGAGACCGTCAAAGCGCATCTCGATTCCGCCCGTTTCAAGCTCGGCGCACTGAACCGCGTTCACGCCGTCGCCAAGGCGATTCGCAACGGGATTATCAGCTAGTTATTTCTGTGAAATCTGCCTCAATGTTCAAAAGCCTCCCCGATTGGGGGAATGGTTTCATTTTTGCGCGTTAACTACATTGGGGGCCTCGTGGATGTGGAGGCCGTACAATGTTGATGCAAGTGGAGGGATACCAGAGGGCGGAACATGAAGACATATTCGACAAGATGTTCCGCCAGCGCAAACTCATTTTTCATGACCAGAAACAATGGGATGTCAAGCTCGTAGATGACGAATACGAAATTGACGAGTATGACCGCGACGACACCTGCTATCTGATATCGTTCGATCGCCGCGGCGAGCTTGTCGGCTCCCTGCGCATGATCAGCACCGCCATGCCGCACATGATGTCCGGGCCGTTCAAGAAGATGTTCCCGGACATCGGCTTTCGCTCACCGTTGATCTGGGAAGTCACGCGCTTCGTCGTCTTGGGCGATCAGAGCGTGCAGCCGAACCGGGTCTCCACGGCGGCGTGCGAACTGTTGCTCGGCGCCTGCCAATTCGGCCTGCGCAACGGCATTCGGCACATGACGTCAGTCTACGAGCCGGGCATGCTGCGGCTTTACCGGCGCTGCGGGTTGCCCAATCCCGAACTGGCCCGCCACCGCACCGAGCGGCACGGCAGCGTTTCGGTCGGCCTGTGGGAAGTGTCCGAGGCGCTCGAAGCCTCGATCCTGGCAGCCACGAGCCTCGGCGGCTTCTCCGCCGACGACCGCCAGACGCCCCGCGCCGCTTGAAACAACGATCATTCCGGATTCACGCTCATGCTTCATAACCCCAAACGGGCTTTTCAGCCCGCGCGCGAATATCCTTCCCCTGCGGCGGAGGCGCGGCGTTTGCGGCTCGAATACAACCGAGTCCAACGCCGGCTTACGGCCTTGAAGGGTCGCGGCGGCACGGAAGGCGAGTCTGATGCGCTATGGACTCACATAGAGCGCATCGCGCGCGAACTCGGCCTCATCCGGGCCGATTCCGTGCATGCGGTGGAATCCAAATTGCGCGTGGCGCTCGACATGATGAGCGACGGGATCGACGAGGCCTCGCACAAGCTTTTGTCGAGCGCGCTGTCGGATCTGCATTATCTCGCTGTTCTCAGCGAGCCGCGCTCGGCGTGAGCCTCAGCCGCCGGCGAGCAGCCGGCGGCCGACCTGAGCCAGCGCGCTGCGATAAAGCGCATGCTCGGCGACGAGCACGCGCGCCGCCAGCCGGTCGGGATCGTCGCCGGTCATCACCGGCACGCGCGCCTGGGCGACGATCTCGCCGGAATCGAGTTCCGGCGAGACCCAATGCACGGTGCAACCATGCTCGCTGACGCCATCGGCGAGCGCGCGGGCGTGAGTGTCGAGCCCTTTGTAGGCCGGCAGCAGCGAAGGATGGATATTGAGCGCAGGCCAACGGCCGACGAAGGCGGGGCTGAGGATGCGCATGAATCCCGCCAGGCAGATAAGCTCTATCTTTCTGGCGAGAAGGGCGGCGTCGAGCGCGGCTTCGAAGGCGGTTCTTCCTCCCGCCGCCTTCGCATCTATGGCCAGCGCCTCGACGCCGGCCTCGCGCGCGAGCGCGAGGCCGCCGGCGTCCGCACGATCGGAGATCACGAGACCGATATGGGCGGGATAGTCCGGCGCCCGCGCCGCTTCGATCAGCGCCGCCATGTTGGAGCCGCGCCCGGAAATGAGGATGGCGGTTTCGATGCGGCGCGTCACAGGGCCAGCCGCCCGTCCATGACCACGCCCGCCGCCTCTCGCGGAACGAGCCGGCCGATCTCGATGGGTTCAAGCCCCGCCTGACGCAGCGCGGCGGCCGCCTCGCCCGCCGTTTCGGCGCGCGCGAAGGCGACCATGCCGATCCCGCAATTGAAGGTGCGCAGCATCTCGGCCTCCGACACTGGGCCCTTCTGCGCCAGCCACGCAAACACCGGCGGGACGGCGAAGGCGGCAAGGTCCAGATGGACCGCGAGATGGTCAGGCAGCAC
>JAJYDD010000385.1 GCA_021777795.1 Pseudomonadota bacterium
TATTCAAAGTGCAGCGCATCATAGGCCGCCACCAGGAACGCGCCGGAGCCGCAGGCGGGATCGACGACGCTCAGAGCCCGCAAGCCGTCGAGATATTCGCGCCAGAAGGCGATTTGCGCCGCCGGCTTGGCCGCCTTGGCCAGCCCATACCGCGACCAACCCGCCTCGAACGCCTCGCCGAGCGTGAGGCCGATGGTCTTTTCAACCAGAAAGCGCGTCACCCGATCCGGCGTGTAGACGACGCCCTCGCGCTTGCGCTTGGTGACGGAGGGGTCCGGTTCGCCCTTGGCGCGCGCCTTCAGGCGTTCGATGTCGGTGACGGATTGCTCGAAGATATGGCCGAGCAGCGTCACCGGCACTTCCGAGCGGAAATCCCATTGCCCCAGCGCCGCGACTTCGCCGGCCAGCGCATCCGGCAGCACGACGCCATCGGCCACCGCGTCATGCGCGAACAATCCGCCGTTGTAGGGCCAGACGCTGAGGCTCGTGCTGCCCTTATCGACGGCGCGAAACAGGGCGGTGAAGTTGGTCCACAGGGGTTGCGGCGCGAATTTGTTGTAGGTCTTGGCGGCGTCCTCCAGCAGCCGGGCGGGCAAAAGATCGGTGCGCTGCGCGAAGGCGATGAACAGGATGCGGTCAAGGATTTTCTGCGCCGGCTCGATGGCGGCGAGTTCCAACAGGCGCGGCCCGTCCTCGCCGTGGACGAGATAGGCGATCAGCTTGTCGCGCAGCGTGCTATATTGTTTGTAGAGTTCTTCGGTGATGTCCTTATAGGCGTTGTCGGTCTCGCGCAGAAACTCGTCGAGCCCGCCACCGAGCAGGCGCTCGGGGGCCAGCATCAGCAGCAGCCGCGCGTGCGTCTCGGGATCGTCGAGCCGCGTGAGATCAAACATTTCGTAAGCTTCGCGCCCACGCCCGAAGCCATAAAGCCGGATTTCCAGACAATTGGAGACCAACACCCAGCGCGCGCCCTTGATGTCGGCGGCATAATCCCACGCCTGCTGCACGGGGCTGCGGCCGCGCCCCGGCATCGGCGCGTCGAGATCATGCGTCGTTGGGCCTTTCAACTCGAACGGCGCGACGATTTCGTTGATTCCAGTCGCCTCGTCGAAGCGCCCGAGCGCGACATCGACCGATCCGCGCGCCACCTGCCGCTCCTCGGCCAGCGTATAATCGCGCTCGGGATCGAGGCCGCGATAGCCGAGCAGGCCGATCAGCACATCGTGAATGAAGGTCGAGCGCACCGCCTGCTCGGAGCGTTTGGCGAAGCCGGCCTTGGCCTTGCGCGCATATTCGCTGGCCAGTTCGCTCTCAGCCGCCGTCGGCGCGAAGGCGAGCTTCTGGCGCGCCGCCACGATGACCTTGTGGGCGAACAACGGCAGCCGCAGGCTGCGCGGCGCGAGCGGCCGGCGCGGCCCCGCCTGCGGCAGATCGAGCCCCGAGGAAGCGAAAAGATTCATGCCCCGACCCTAAGGCGTCCTTCGCGGCCCGTCGAGACGCCTCGGGGGGCGCCGAACACATTCTCGCCCGTCTTTCGGCGCCTCGTCGCCTTATGGTCGCCGACGGGCTCATCTTTTGGCGCCCAAGTCGTTGAAATCCCGCTTTTCGCCTCACGCGATTTCCGCCGCTGGACACGGCGGCCCCGCTCCGCTACCCCGGCCCAATGACCACGCCTCCCCGCCGGTTGGTTTCGGCCGAGAAGCGGCCCGAGGACGAGGCCGCGCTGCGGCCGCAAGTGCTGGCCGACTTCACCGGCCAGGAGGCCGCGCGCAAAAACCTCGCGGTGTTCATCGAATCCGCCCGCACGCGCGGCGAGGCGCTGGATCACGTGCTGTTCGTCGGCCCGCCCGGCCTCGGCAAGACGACGCTGGCGCAGATCGTGGCGCGCGAACTCGGCGTCAACTTCCGCTCGACCTCCGGCCCCGTCATCGCCAAGGCCGGCGATCTGGCCGCCCAGCTCACCAACCTCGAACCGCGCGACGTGCTGTTCATCGACGAGATCCATCGCCTCAATCCGGCGGTGGAGGAAATCCTCTATCCGGCGATGGAGGATTTCCAGCTCGATCTCATCATCGGCGCCGGGCCCGCAGCGCGCTCGGTCAAGATCGACTTGAGTCCGTTCACCCTGATCGGCGCCACGACCCGCGCCGGCCTGCTGACGACGCCGCTGCGCGACCGTTTCGGCATCCCCGTCCGGCTCAACTTCTATACGGTGGAGGAACTGGAAGGCATCGTCGCCCGCGCCGCGCGCGTGCTTGGCCTGACGCTCGCCCGCGACGGCGCCAACGAGATCGCGCGCCGCTCGCGCGGCACGCCGCGCATCGCCGGCAGGCTCTTGCGCCGCGTGCGCGATTTCGCCGTCGTCGAGGCGGCCGAAAGCGTCTCCCGCAAGCTCGCCGACGCCGCCCTGCGGCTGCTCGACGTCGACCCCATCGGCCTCGACACGATGGACCGGCGCTATCTCGATTGCATCGCGCTGAGCTTCGCGGGCGGCCCCGTCGGCGTCGAGACCATCGCCGCCGCGCTCTCCGAGCCGCGCGACGCCATCGAGGAGATCATCGAGCCCTATCTCATCCAACTCGGCTTCGTGCAGCGCACGCCGCGCGGCCGCCTGCTGACGCCGCACGCTTTCAAGCACCTTGGGATGCCCGCCCCGCCCAGCCCTCCCGAGCAGGCGGCGCTGTTCGACGAGGATTAATCCTTCACGTCGGTCTGCGGCCGGTCGCCGCCCGGCGATTCCTCCTCGCGCCACTTGCCGTCCGGCGTCTCATATTCGATCGACGACGTTTCACCCGGCGCGCGCTGCTCGGCGGCGGCGGCCTCGGCGGCTTTGTGGGCGAGCGCGCGGCTCGGGAAAGTCTCCGAGATCGTGGCGCCGACGCGATAGGCCCAGCCGCCGTCGTGCTCGACGATCACATAAACGACATGAGACAAGGCGAACCTCCAAGGACATATAGGCCTGATGCTTTACGACGGGGGCTTGCGTCCCAGCAAGCCGGCGCCAAGGGGGCCCATGCAGACCGAAACCGCCAACGCGCCCACCCATAAGCTCAAAGACACCGAGGAGGCCAAGCGCCTCGCCGCCATCGCCGCCGGGCGCGGCTGGCGGCGATGGGGGCCTTATGTCGCCGAGCGGCAATGGGGCGTCGTGCGCGAGGATTATTCCGCCGACGGCGACGCCTGGGCCTATCTCCCCTTCGAGCAGGCGATGAGCCGCGCCTATCGCTGGGGCGAGGACGGCATCGGCGGCTTCAGCGACGACCGCCAGCGGCTCTGCCTGTCGCTGGCGATGTGGAACGGCGCCGACCCCTTCCTGAAGGAGCGCCTGTTCGGCCTCACCAACGCCGAGGGCAACCACGGCGAGGACGTCAAGGAGCTTTACTATTACCTCGACGGCGTCCCCAGCCACGCCTACATGCGGATGCTCTACAAATACCCGCAAGCCGCCTTCCCCTACCAACGCCTGCGCGAGGAAAACGCCAGGCGCGGGCTGGAAGCGCGCGAGTTCGAGCTGATCGACAGCGGCGTATTCGACGACGACCGCTATTTCGACGTCGAGATCGAATATGCCAAGGCCGATGTCGAGGACGTGCTGTGGCGCATCCGCGCCACCAATCGCGGCCCCGCGCCGGCGCGGCTTTGGCTCATGCCGCAGATCTGGTTCCGCAACCGCTGGTCCTGGGCGCAAGGCGACGCCCGGCCGGAATTGGCGCTGGAGGGCGCGCGCATCGGCGTCCACGAGCCCGACGACATCGCGCGCGAACTTGCTTGGGACTATGCGGGCGAGCCTCTGTTCTGCGACAACGAATCCAACCGCAAGAAGCTCTGGGGCCAGGAGGACGCCGGCTTCGCCAAGGACGGGATCAACGATTACGTCGTCCACGGCGACGCGGCCGCCGTCAATCCTGCCGGGCGCGGCACCAAGGCGACGCCGCTCAGCGCCCTGACGCTAGCGCCGGGCGAGACCGTGACGCTGCGGCTGCGGCTGCGTCCGCGCGCGGCCACCGACCCCTTCGCCGATTTCGACGCCATCATGGCGCGCCGCATCGCCGAGACCGATGAATTCTACGCCGCCTTGCAGGGCGAAATGGAAGCCGACGCGCGCCTCGTGCAGCGCCAGGCCTTCGCCGGCATGTTGTGGTGCAAGCAGTTCTACGGCTACGACATCCGCCGCTGGCTCGCCGGCGATTCCCTGCAACCCGCCCCGCCCGAGGCGCGCCAGCAGGGACGCAACAGCGACTGGCGCCATTTCGCCAGCGGCGACGTCGACGCCAGCCAGAGCGGCGACATCGTCTCGATGCCCGATTCCTGGGAATATCCGTGGTTCGCCGCCTGGGATCTGGCGTTCCATTGCGTGACGCTGGCCGAGATCGACCCCGCCTTCGCCAAGGCGCAGCTCACGCTGCTGACGCAAGCGCGCTTCCTTCATCCCAACGGC
>JAJYDD010000386.1 GCA_021777795.1 Pseudomonadota bacterium
GCTGGCTCGATCGAGGAGATCGTCTTCGCGCGCTCGGCGACGGAAGCGATCAACCTCGTCGCGTCGAGCTACGGCCAGCGGCTGCGCGAGGGCGACGAGATCGTGCTGTCGATCATGGAGCACCACGCCAATATCGTGCCCTGGCATTTCCTGCGCGCCGCCAAGGGCGTCGTGCTCAAATGGGTCGATGTCGCCGACGATGGGTCGATTTCCGCCGAGAGCTTTGCGCAAGCCATCGGCCCGCGCACCAAATTCGTCGCGGTGTCGGCGATGTCGAACGTCTTGGGCACGGTGGCGCCGGTCAAGGAGATCGTCGCGATTGCCCACGCGCGCGGCGTCCCGGTTCTGGTCGACGCCAGTCAGGCGGCGGTTCACGGAACCGTCGACGTTCAGGCCTGGGACGCCGATTTCGTCGTCGTCACCGGCCACAAGCTCTATGGCCCGACCGGCATCGGCGTCCTCTACGGCAAGGCCGAACGGCTCGCCGATTTGCCGCCGTTCAACGGCGGCGGCGAGATGATCCAGGAGGTGACGAAGGATTTCGTCACCTATAACACTCCGCCGCATCGCTTCGAGGCCGGCACGCCGCCGATCGCCCAGGCCGTCGGCCTCGGCGCCGCGCTCGATTATATCGAGAGCGTCGGGCGCGAGGCCATCGCCGCGCACGAGGCGGCGCTGACGGCCTATGCCCACGAGCGGCTAGGCGCGATCAATTCGCTGCGCATCCTCGGCACGGCGCCGGGCAAGGGGCCGATTCTGTCGTTCTCGATGGAAGGCGCGCACGCGCATGACATCGCGACGCTGATCGACCGTTCGGGCGTCGCGGTGCGCGCCGGCACGCATTGCGCGATGCCGCTGTTGTCGCGCTTTGGCGTCACCTCCACTTGCCGTGCGTCGTTCGCGCTGTACAACACGCGCGCCGAGATCGACGTTTTGGCCGAAGCCCTGGTCAGGGCGCATAAGCTGTTTGAGTGAGGTTTCTCATGACCGATGCGCCGGCGTTGATGGGCGTGAAGCCGCCGTCTTCGATGGACCCGGAAGAGCTTGCCCAGCTTACCGACGCCATCGTGGCGGCGCTAAAAACCGTCTACGATCCTGAAATCCCCGCCGATATTTATGAGCTTGGCCTGATCTACAACGTCGATATCGACGACGAGCGCAATGTCGCCATCGAGATGACGTTGACGGCGCCCGGCTGCCCCGTCGCCGGCGAGATGCCGGGCTGGGTCGAAAACGCCGTCGGCGCGGTCGCGGGCTTGAAGACCGTCAAGGTGACGATCGTGTTCGATCCGCCGTGGGACCAGAGCCGCATGTCCGATGAGGCCCGCGTCGCGCTCGACATGTGGTGAAGCGCATATTGGCGTTCCTGGGCGCGATCGCGGCGGCGCTGCCGCTGCTCCAGGGGCCAGCCGCAGCGACGCAAAAGAAGGTCGCGCTGGTCTTCGAACTGGACGAAGGCTGGGGCGACGGCATCATCCAGAACCAGGATAGGGTCGCGCTGAAGCGCATCCTGGCCAATGTGAAGGCGTTCGACGCGAGGTTTCAGACCTACGCGCTGCTCCCCGACGCCGCCGCTGACCGCGCGAAACTGACCCGCGTGCTCGATGACCTGAAGGCGCAGGGCGTGCCTTTCGTCCTGGAAGCGGAATCCTCCGGCACGCTCGCGCTCAACACCAACGCCGCCAATGCGCCCTACGACGCCGCGCATGGCTTCGGCGCCTCAGTGGCTGAGCTTGAAGCGCTGCGGGCGAAATATGGCGCGCTGTTCGCCGGCATAAGGTTCATGGAAGTGTCCGGCATGAACCAGCAGATCGTCGGCTGCAAGCATTTCGGCGCAAGCTGGTGCGACTCATTCAGGCATGAGATACCGAAGGACAATTTCTTCCAGAAGCGCCTGATAGAGCCCTATATCGCCTTCGCGCAAAGCCACAATATGCTCGTGTTGTGGGGCGATCATTATTGGAGCGCCAATTACGATCCCCAGCGCGAGACCTATGATGGGCGGCCTTATTTCAGCAAGTCCGCCCCCGTCACGCCGGAAATCTTCGACAACGAGATGAAGCAGCCGCAGAACGAGCGCGACATTCAGGCGCTGGCGGTCAAATATCCTGGCGTGATGGTTGCGCTCTACGACAACAACGACGCCTCGGGCGACGTCGACAATTCCACGCCCAAGATTGACTCTTGGGCGAAGGACATCATGCGCCCGTTCATCGCCAAAGGCGGCTTCAAGGGCTTCGGCCTCTCAGATCAATCGTGGCTTTGCCCGCAGCGGGTGCGCGACAGCAACGGGACGCAATGTCCGGTCAAGGGCGTCATCGACTGGGCGAAGTCGGGGCTGGCGCAAGGCGCCATCGTCATCGAGACGGAGCCGGTCTGGTACTGGTTCAATCTGCCGCCGGGCGAGGTCGCGCCGCGCGATTACACGCGCGATCCCCGTTGGGCTGGCCGCGGCGACGCCACGGCCAATCTCAAGACTTTCGCCGCAGCTTTTGGCGTCGAACTGGCGCCCTGAATCAGGCGACCTCGAACAGGCCCGCCGCGCCCATGCCGCCGCCGACGCACATCGTCACCACGACATATTTGACGCCGCGACGCTTGCCTTCGATCAGCGCGTGGCCGACCATGCGCGCGCCGCTCATGCCGTAGGGATGGCCGATCGAGATCGCGCCGCCGTTGACGTTGAGCTTCTCGTTGTCGATGCCGAGACGGTTGCGGCAATAGAGCACCTGCACCGCGAAAGCCTCGTTCAATTCCCACAGGCCGATGTCGTCGATGGTCAGATTGTGGGCCTTCAGCAGCTTGGGCACGGCGAAGACCGGGCCGATGCCCATTTCGTCGGGATCGCAGCCGGCGACGGCAATGCCGCGATAGATGCCGAGCGGCTCCAGGTTGCGCTTCTCGGCGAGGCGCGCCTCCATCAGCACGGCGGCGCTGGCGCCATCCGAGAGCTGGCTGGCGTTGCCGGCGGTGATGAACTCGCCCGGCGTCTTCTTGTGCAGGCCGCTGGCGAATACCGGCTTGAGGCCGGAGAGCCCCGCGAGCGTCGTCTCCGGGCGGTTGCCTTCGTCCTGTTTCAGCGCAACCTCTTTGTCGCTGACGGCGCCGGTCGCCTTGTCCTGGACCTTCATGGTCGTCGCCAGCGGCACGATCTCCTTGTCGAAGCGGCCGGCGGCTTGGGCGGCGGCGGTGCGCTGCTGGGATTGCAGCGAATATTCATCCTGGGCGGCGCGGCTGATGTCGTAGCGGTCGGCGACGATCTCGGCCGTCTCCAACATCGCCATATAGACGTCGTCGCGATGCGCGACCAACCAGGGGTCGGCGGCGCGGAAGCGGTTCATATGCTCGTTCTGCACGAGGCTGATCGATTCGAGCCCGCCGCCGACGGTGATGCGCATATTGTCGGCGATGATCTGCTTGGCGGCGGTGGCGATTCCCATCAGGCCCGAGGCGCATTGCCGGTCGAGCGACATGCCGGCGACAGTGGTCGGCAAGCCCGCGCGCAGGGCGCACTGGCGCGCGAAATTGCCGCCGGTGGCGCCCTGTTGGAGCGCCGCGCCCATCACCACGTCGTCGACCTCGCCACCGGCGACGCCCGCCCGCCCGAGGGCGGCGGCGATGACGTGGCCGCCGAGCGTCTGAGGCGGCGTGTCGTTGAAGGCGCCGCGATAGGCTTTGCCGATCGGGGTGCGGGCGGTCGAGACGATGACGGCTTCACGCATGGAATCCTCCCTTAAAGGGCTCAGCCATGCCCGAGGAACGCGGTCAATGCAACTTGGCCTTCAGGCCTTTTCGAACTCGCCCCAGACGCCGTTGGCCATATAGGCTTTGTTCGCCTCGGGAATCAGCTTGTCCCATCTGGAGAGGATCTCGCAAACCGATTCGATTTCCCCCGGCGGCAGCAGGCCGGGAAGGCCGGAGACCGAGGCGCCCCAGCGCACCAGGAAGGCGAAGGAAGTATCGTACCACATGCGCTTGAGCTTGAGCGCGGAGAAGGCGCGCTCCACGCCCCAGGGCGTCGCATTGTAGAAATGCTGGCCCTCGCTATGGATCGGCTGCATGAAGGCCCAACCGATGAGCGCCGTGCCGCCGGGCTTCAGCACCCGCGCCACCTCGGCGCCGGCCTTGGCGGGATCGTTGATGTGTTCGAACACGCCGGTCGAATAGATCGTGTCAATCGACGCCTCGCGCAACGGCAATTTTGTCGCGTCGGCGATGAGGTCGGGCTCGGCGTATTCGGCGTAATCGAGGTTGATGTAGCGGGGATCGTCGATCTGCCGGTTGCCGCCGCCGAGGTCGAGCAAAAGGCCGTTGGTCGGCGTCGCCGAAAGCATGTCCCAAAACGCTTTGGTGAAGGGGGCGCCGCGCACCTTCGCCTCTTTGCGGTGGCGCAGCGGGATGAAGCCGCCGGTGCGATAGCGATAGCCGCCGAACAGG
>JAJYDD010000387.1 GCA_021777795.1 Pseudomonadota bacterium
GAACAACCAAGTTTGGCGCGCCTGCGATGAAGGTTCAATCAAATATCAATAATCACAGTGGGGAGGTTTATCAGATGAACAAATATACGCCTTTGGCGGCTTGCGCGGCCTTGGGGCTCGCTTGTGCCCCGGCGGCGGCCATCGAGGCCGCCTATACGGCGCAAACGACCCATTCCGCTGATTCGGTCTGGGCCAAGATCCGGGGGTTTTGCGACATCACGAACGCGCTGCCGGGGGTCAAATGCGTACTCGCGCCTGACGGCCTGACGCGCACGCTGACGCTGCCCGACGGCAAGAGCGTCGTCGAGAAGCGCGAGGCGTTCGACGACGCCGGCCGCACCTATTCTTACACCATCCTCAGCCCCGGCCCGTTGCCTGTCGCCAACTATCATTCGACCCTCGCGGTCAAGCCCAAGGGCAGCGGCGCCGAGATCGCGTGGTCCGGCCATTTCGACGCCAAGGGCGCCAGCGACGACGACGCCCGCAAAGCGATCATGGGCATCTACACGGGCGGCGTGGACACGCTCGCCAAATAACAGCGAAGGCGGCCGGGATCGCATCCCGGCTGCGTAAGGAGCCGCGCGATGTCAGATGAGACTGTGGATTGGACCGACGCGCCGAAACTTTCGGTTGACGAATTCGACGCCGCCATTCGCGCCGTCGGGGCCGAGCGTTATCACGACAAGCACCCGTTCCATAAGCTGCTGCACGGCGGCAAGCTCAACAAGGGGCAAGTGCAGGCCTGGGCGCTCAACCGCTATTGTTATCAGGAAGCCGTGCCGCGCAAGGACGCGGCGCTGATGGCGCGCGCGGAATCGCGCGAGTTGCGGCGCGAGTGGGTGCATCGCATCCTCGATCACGACGGCTATGAGGACGAGCCCGGCGGCATCGAGCGCTGGTTGGTGTTGACTGACGGTCTCGGCTTGGCGCGCGATTACGTCGTCTCCAAGCGTGGCGCCCTGCCCGCGACGCGCTTCGCCGTTGAGGCCTATGTGCGATTCGTCGCCATTGAACCGCTGGTGGTCGCCGTCGCCTCCTCGCTGACGGAATTGTTCGCGCCGAAGATTCACCGCGAGCGCATCTCCGGCATGTTGGAGAACTATGATTTCATCGGCGACGAGGTGATGGCCTATTTCAAGCGCCGCCTCGCCCAGGCGCCGCGCGACGCCGATTTCGCGCTCGACTACATCAAGCGCAATGCGAAGACTCGCGCCGAGCAGGAAGCTTGCGTCGACGCCGTGCGCTTCAAATGCAACGTGCTGTGGAGCCAACTCGACGCGCTGCATCACGCCTATGTCGAGCCGGGGAATGTGCCGCCCGGCGCGTTCCGTCCCTGATGGCGCGCGACCCTGGCCTTGAGGAACTTGTGCGCGCCGATCTGCCGCGCGAGTCCTTCACGGAAAAAGCGATGTTCGGCGGCTGGGCCTGGTTGCTGGAAGGCAATCTCGTCTGCGGCGCGCGCGAGGGCTCGCTTCTGGTGCGCCTCGGCAAGGGCGGCGACGGCTGGGCGCTGGCGCTGCCCGACATCGCGCCGATGATCTCGCAGGGGCGCGAATTGTCGGGCTGGGTGCGCGCCGGCCCCGAAGCTTACGGCAACGACGGACTGCGGAGGCGACTGTTGCAGGCGGCTGTGAAGTTTGTGCAAAGTCTGCCGGGGAAGTAATCAGCCAAAGGCCGGCGTCAAACAAGCGGCGCGCTCGTAATCCGCCCAGGCGAAATCGCAATCGTCCCTCGGCCCACGCTCGCCTGGCTCTCGCCGCAGAAGCCGCCACTCGCCCGCATCAAACAAGGGAAAGAACACGCTCGCCTCCGGCTCCGCGTCAACTTCCGTCAGATAAAGCCGCTCCGCCAGTGGCAAGGCCTGCGCATAAATCTCGCCGCCGCCGCCAATCATGATCTCCGGCGCGTCGCCCGCCAGCGCGAGCGCCACGTCGAGCGAGCGCGCGACCTCGATGTCGGCTCGTGTCCAGCCGGGATCGCGGGTCACCACGATGACCCGCCGCCCCGGCAAGGAACGGCCGATAGAATCGTAAGTCTTGCGCCCCATGACAAGTGGCTTGCCCATCGTCAGCGCCTTAAAGCGCTTGAGATCGCTCGACAGCCGCCACGGCAGCCCGCCATCGACGCCGATCGCCCGATTGCGCCCCAGCGCCGCGATGATGGAGATCATCACACCGCCACCGGCGCCTTGATGGCCGGCCAGGGCTCATAGCCCTCGAAGGCGATGTCCTCGGCCTTGAGATCGAACAGCCCGTCTCGCGGCGTGGAGAGCTTCAGGCGCGGCAGAGGCCGGGGCTCTCGCGAAAGCTGCTCGCGCGCCTGATCCTCGTGGTTGGAATAGAGATGCGCGTCGCCGAAGGTGTGGACGAAATCGCCGACGTCGAGGCCGCATTCGCGCGCCACCAGATGCGTCAGCAGCGCGTAGCTGGCGATATTGAACGGCACGCCGAGAAAGAGATCGGCCGAACGCTGGTAGAGCTGGCACGAGAGCCGCCCGCCCGCGACATAGAACTGGAACAGGCAATGGCAGGGCGCCAGCCTCATGCGCTCGATGTCGGGCACGTTCCAGGCCGAGACGACGAGGCGTCTCGATTCGGGATTGCGCTTGATCTCGGCGATCACCCAGGCGATCTGGTCGAAGGTGCGCCCGTCCGCGCCCTCCCACGCCCGCCATTGCTTACCATAGACCGGGCCGAGATCGCCGTTGGAATCCGCCCATTCGTCCCAGATGCCGACGCCATTGGCCTTGAGATAGCCGATGTTGACATCCCCGTTGAGGAACCAGATCAGCTCATGGACGATCGACTTAATGTGCAGCCGCTTGGTCGTCACCAGCGGAAAGCCGGCGTTGAGATCGAAGCGCAACTGGCGGCCGAACAGCGAGCGCACGCCCGTGCCTGTGCGGTCGCCCTTCACCGCGCCGTGCTCCAGCGCCTCGCGCAACAGATCGAGATAGGCTTGCATGCGGCCCCATAGCGTATCGAGCGCCTGTGGCTAGCCAATTCCGCCGGCCTGTGCGAGCGCCCCGAAGGGCGCTCCACACTTATTTTAGTGCAGGCTCACGGTTTCGAGCTGGTTTTCCCAGGCGTTGGCGATGGCCGCGTCCTTGGAATCGGTCAACAGGATCGGCGAACCGTCGGCGTTGAGCAGCGCGAAAAGCTGCAAGCCGGGCCGGATCGGCGGCGCTTGCGGGAACAAGCGCTGCGCATCCTCGGAGCGGATCGTCCTCACATAGGCGATGGCGCCGGCGCCGAGATGGGCAAGCTGCTGCTCGGTCAGTTCCGTTGAGGTGGGGAATTCGGTCATCACACACACTCCTTTTCTGGCGGTCAGGCTGAACGCCTATCGACCCGCCCCGGCGCGAACATTCAGTCTCGCGCCAGTATGTTTATTTTCTTGACCACTCTGTCCGGCTGAGGTTTCGCCACATCAATCGACAACAGACCGTTTGCAAGCTCCGCGCCAAGCACCTGCATGCCTTCGGCGAGCAGGAAATTGCGTTGGAACTGACGGGCGGCGATGCCGCGATGAATATAGTCGCGCGATTTGTCGTCGCGTTGCCGCCCCCGAATCCAGAGCTGGCTCTCCTCCTGCGTCACCTCGATGTCCTCCCGGGCGAAGCCGGCGACCGCCAAGGTGATCCGCAAACATTCGGGCGCATCGCCAATCGCTGCGATCCGTTCGATGTTGTACGGGGGATAACCGTCCGAACCCGTCTTGGCCGCCCTTTCGAGCGCCCGCTCGATCTCGTCGAAACCGAGCAGGAACGGCGAGCTCATCGTCGTCATGCGCACCATTGTCGAAGCCCCTTTCAGGCGCTTCGCCGGCAAGACTTCGCTCGCACGCAACGGTCAACCGGCGCTTAGGATCGGCGCATCCCGTAGGGCGATGCGCCGACCCATGATATGTGCGGATTTCCCTGTGATTCAAGGGCGGCTCCGGCGCGTTGGCGAATTCAAGCGCAAAGGCTGCGCGTCAAAGCTGAATTCTTGAATAATGCCCAAAGGAGAGGGATGTCGAAGCTCGGCGTCAAACGGCAATGCCCCGCCTGCGGGGCGCGATTCTACGACATGGACAAGCGCCCGGTCGTCTGTCCGCGCTGCAAGGTCGAGCTGGATCTCAACCGTCTCAAGCCCGCCCCGCCGGCGCCCGCCCCCGCGCCGGAGCCGCCGCCGAAGACCCGCACGCCCGCGCCGCGCTGGTCGGCCGAGCAGGCCGCCGCGCTCGATTCGGTCGGGCGCTGGCTCAAAAAGGGCGATGCGCCGGTGTTCCGCCTGTTCGGCTATGCCGGCGTTGGCAAGACGACGCTCGCCCGCCATGTCGCCGAACACGCCCCCGCCAAGGCCGCTTTCGCCGCTTTCACCGGCAAGGCGGCGCTGGTGCTGCGCTCCAAGGGCTGTACGGGGGCCTCGACCATCCACTCCCTC
>JAJYDD010000388.1 GCA_021777795.1 Pseudomonadota bacterium
CCTGCGCCCGCGCGCGCTCGGCGAGCACGGCCACATAAGCGCGATAGCGGCCGTCGAGCCGCTCGATGCGCGCCAGCATCGCCTCGGTGACCTCCACCGGCGACAGTTTTTTCCGACGCAGGAGATCGGCGAGCGCGGTCAGCGATGTGTAGTGCAGGTCCGATGTCATGTCCCGCTCCCTCGTTTGGCCCCGCCTGATATTCGTTCGAGACGAGTTTAGCCTTGCGGCGACGGCCGGGCTTGCCTCGGGCCGCCAAACGGGTTGTCCCAGAGCAAGCGCTCTGGGCGGTCGGGGCGTTCCCCATTCTCGATGCCCCGGCGGCCTCGCGCCCGCGACTGAACCGATCGCGGCCTGAGTTCGTAACAACCCTTGTGTCCGGGGCCGCAAACGCGGATCGGATCAGGTCTATGTTTCTCGCCGGGAGCCGCTCATGATCGATCCGTTCAATGGGGGGCGCACATGGCTTTGATCGTCGCCTATGTCGCCACGCTGATCGCCTTCGCCGGCGTGGACTCGGTCTGGCTCGGGTTCATGGCGCAGCGGCTTTATCGTCCGGCGCTGGGCGATCTTCTCGCCGCCAAGGCCAGCCTGCCGCCGGCGATCGCCTTCTATCTATTGTTCCCGCTAGGGCTGACTATCTTTGTCGTGATGCCTGCCGCGAAGAGCCAATCGCTCGGCGACGCCGCGCTCTACGGGGCGCTGTTCTCTTTCTTCGCTTATATGACCTACGATCTCACCAACCAGGCGACGCTGCGTGCCTGGCCGCTCCATCTCTCGTTAATTGATATGGCGTGGGGTTTTACGCTCGGCGGTTTGGCCGCGTCGATCGGCTGGCTCGCGGCGCATCGCTTGGCGTCGGCGTAGCGCGGAATCAGCGCTTCCGGCTCGGCCAGAGGCGTGGGAAGAAGATAGGTGTTCGCGCCTGGTAGGCGCGAAACGCTTCGGGGCGGCTGGTGAGCATGTGGTCTTCAAGCGGGGGGACGCCCGAGGCGTAACGCAGCGTCCAATACATCAGCGCCGGCGCGGCGAGCGCGAGCCATCCCGCCGCATCCGCGCCAAGCGCCATGATCGCGAAGCCCGCCCAGACCAGAACCTCAAAGACGTAGTTGGGATGGCGGGATAACGACCACAGGCCGATGTCGCAGATCTCGCCGCGATTGCCGGGATTCGCCTTGAAGCGCGCGATCTCGGCGTCTGCCGCCGCCTCGCCGAGGATCGCCGCCGCGACTAGACCCGCGCCCAGCCAATCCTGAAGCCGCGCGCCGGCCTCGATCGAGGCGCCGGCGAGGCCGACGGCCAGCGCCAGCACGGCGCCGGCGACGGCTTGGATCTGGAGAAAGGCGAAAAGCCGTCGCGGCGCGGCGTCGCCCCAGTCCTGCATGAGCTTGCGATAACGGGGATCGTCGCCGGACTTCAGCGTCCGGCGCACGATGTGCAGGCCGAGCCGCAGCGACCAGGCCGAGGCGAGGATCGCCGCCAGAAATGCGCGCCAAGACACCGAGCCGAGGGCTAGCGAAAGACCCGCGCCGGTGAACCCGCCGCCAAAGGTCCAGATCGCGTCGATCCATCCCGAGGCGCCCGTCGCGCGCTGCACGCCCCAAGCGCCGGTCATGACGACGGCGAGGAGGATTTCTGCGGCGAGCGCGCCCGCGACGAGTTCCGCGAGGCTCAAAAGCTCACGAACGGCTGCATCAGCCGCCCGACGAGGCCGCCGAACTTCAGATCCCCCTGCATCGCCACCAGGCAGATGCAGGGCGGCCCCGCTTCAATGTGCGGCTCGTGCTCGACCGAGGGGTCGCCGAGGTCGAAGTCGCCGGGCCCGTAGCGCCCGCCTTCATGCGAAAAAGCGCCCGTCAGCACGCAAGTCAGTTCGACCCCCGTGTGCTCGTGATGGATGAGCTTCGTGCCGGGCGCGGAGCGCAGCAGCAGCACGCGGGTCGGGCTGGGTTCGGGCAGGGCGATGGCGCGCACGTGAATGCGAGGGGCGATCCAACGCCAGGGTCCGAAGTCGTAGCCTTTGACGAAGGCCGGAAGTCCCGGCGGCAGATCATCGGCCACAGGTTGCGTCTTTGCGGAGGCCGCCGGCGCCGGCGCGTCGAGACGGCGCAAGGCGCGATCGAGCGCGCCCTCGGCGAGCGCGGCCGGCGCCTCGTCTTCGAGCATTGCGCCGCCCACGCACTCGCAGACGCGCGAAAAGGCGCGGCAACGCCCGCAGGCGGCCAGATGGGTGGCGATGGCGACGTGTTGGCCGAGGTCGAGCGCGCCCGCGGCATAGGCGGCCAGCATCTCCTCGTCGGGGTGGTGGGTGATGGTCATGCGTCTTGGTCCAAAAGGCCGCGCAGACGGTTCATCGCCAGCCGCAGCCGGGATTTCACCGTTCCCAGCGGAATTTGCAGCGTGCGCGCGATTTCCCCGTGCGTCTTGTCCTCGAAGAAGGACATCTGAATGACTTTGAGCTGTTGGCTCGACAGCGTTCGCATGGCGTCGCGCACGCGCGCTTCCGACTGAACGGCCGCCATGCGCGCGTCGGGCAGCGGGGCGTCG
This sequence comes from Pseudomonadota bacterium, assembly GCA_021777795.1. Lineage (GTDB taxonomy): Bacteria > Pseudomonadota > Alphaproteobacteria > Rhizobiales > Beijerinckiaceae > Roseiarcus. The sequence continues at coordinate 2,546 of JAJYDD010000388.1, forward strand.
TCGAGCGCGAATTCGGCCTCCGCCTCATCGACATGGATCGCCCCGCCGCGCCGTTCGCGCCGGCTGGCGTCGATGCGCAGGTTGCGGGCGATGGTGAAGATCCAGGTCGAAACGCTGGCGCTGCGCGGGTCATAGAGCTGCGCCTTGCGCCAGACGCTCAGCAACGCCTCCTGCGCGATCTCCTCGGCCTGCTGCTGACTAGTGCGGTTCTTCATCAGATAGGTCGTCACGCGCGGGGCGAAATGGCTGAACAGAGCGGCGAAGGCCTCCCGGTCCTGCCGGACGGAGATCGCCTCGACGAAGGCGGCCCAGGGATCGTCGCGCCGCCGGCGCTCGCCGCTAGAGGTCATGGCGCGACCTCCGCCGGTTCGGCACGCGACCGCTGCAACCCCTGCGGGAGCAGGCGTGGGGAAGGCCGCCGCGATAAATGAGCTTGCGCACATAGCCGGACTTACGAGCGCGCGCGCGCCGTGGATCACCGCCAGGTGATCCGGGCGGGCGGGCGCCGCGTAGAGACGACAGCGGTTTCGCGCCGCGCCCACCGCGCCACAGGCCCGCCTTGACCTCTCCCTCCCGGCTCCGCATCGCCATCATCGGCTCAGGCATTTCCGGCCTCTCGGCGGCGTGGCTGTTGAGTCGTAACCACGAGGTCGTCGTCTACGAAAAAGCGGCGCGGCTCGGCGGTCATTCCAACACGGTTCCCGTCCGGCTCGATGGCCGCGACATTCCCGTCGACACCGGCTTCATCGTCTTCAATCCCAACACCTATCCCAATTTCGTCGAATTGCTACGCGCTCTCGACGTCGCGAGCCAGCCCTCGGAGATGTCCTTCGGCGTCTCGCTCGACAATGGCGGGCTCGAATATTCGGGTACGAACCTCAATGGGCTTTTCGGACAGCGCGCGAATCTCGTCCGCCCGCGCTTCTGGTCGATGCTCGGCGACCTCATGCGCTTTTATCGCGAGGCGCGGCGCGACGCTCTAGGCCTCGCCGACGAGCGCATGAGTCTGGGCGATTATCTCGACCGTGGCCGCTACGGCGCCGCGTTCCGCGACTGGCACATCCTGCCGATGGCGGCGGCGATCTGGTCGACGACGCCAGCCGACATGTTGGCCTATCCAGCGCTCGCCTTCCTGCGTTTCTACGACAACCACGGATTGCTTCAACTCACGCAGCGGCCGGTCTGGCGCACCGTGAGCGGCGGCTCCAGCGCCTATGTCGAGCGGCTGGCGCGTCCCTTCGCCGAGCGCATCCGCCTCGGCGCGCAGATCGCGCGCATCGAGCGAACCGGAGGGCGCGTCTTCGTCGTCGAGCGCGACGGCGCGAGCGACGTTTTCGATCATGTGGTGCTGGCGGCGCACGCCGACGAGGCGCTGGCCTTGCTCGACGCGCCTAGCCCGCAAGAGCGGGCCTTGCTCGGCGCCTTTCGCTACAGCCGCAACGAAGCGTGGCTGCACGGCGACGACAGCTTCGCGCCGCGGCGGCGCGTTGTCTGGTCGAGCTGGAACTTCATCGGCGAGGCCGGCGCGCCCGACAAGGTCTGCGTCACCTATTGGATGAACCGCCTGCAAGCTCTACCGACGCCTACCAACCTCTTCGTCACCCTCAATCCCGCGCGCACGCCGCGCGACGCCGTGTGGCGAGGGACCTATGACCACCCGCTGTTCGACGCGCGCGCCTTGGCCGCGCAACGCCGGCTGTGGAGCCTCCAGGGCGAGCAGAACACCTGGTTCTGCGGCGCCCATTTCGGCGCCGGTTTCCATGAGGATGGCCTCCAGGCCGGGCTCGCCGTCGCCGAGCAGCTCGGCGGCGTTCGCCGCCCCTGGCGGATCGACGATCCCTCGGGGCGCATCCACGCATCGGCGGGGCAGGGGGCGGCG